>DAINSQ010000003.1:0-13128 GCA_036741235.1 Saprospiraceae bacterium
CAAACCTACAACCTACAACCTACAACCTACAACCTACAACCTACAACCTACAAACCTACAAACCTACAACCTACAGTGATACACATACGCCGGCGGCACATTCAAAGTCCAATGGTAAGTAGCTTGTGGAAAATATTCCCTAAACAAAGGGAAATGCGTGAGCAAATACAACACCTGGCTCATCCACCCGCCCGGCTTGAGTAAAAAAACGCTTTTTTCCAGCAAATCGCGGCGCTGCGCCGGCGAAAGAAAACTAAAGGGCACTGAAGAAATAATCGCATCTACCGTGCCGGCCTCCGGCTTGATCCAATTAAAAACCTCATTGACCGGCGCTTCTACGACAGTTAACCGCGAATCCGATATTTTTCGAAGCTGTTCGCAAAAAGCCGGATTGATTTCAAAAGCGAACAGCCGCGAATCGGGGTGCATTTTCGATAAAATGCGACGGGTAATATTGCCGTGACCGGCGCCGTATTCCAGTATCAACTGCGGCGCCGCAGAATCAACATGGCGGGTAATCTCTTGTTCGACAAAACGGGAGGTTTCACTGAAAGCCCCCGTTTCGGTGAGATGCCGGGTAAAGGCAATGACTGTTTTGAGGCTTTTCCACATGGCCGGTCCTTAAAAGGCGAAAGTCACCCCAAATACTAAATCCGGGATGACTCTCGCTGGTTCATATGAATTACCTTGAAAAGGATCAATAATCTTCTTCCACCTCTTCAAATTGTTCGCGGTGCGCTTCGTAGGCGTCCTCCCCGTTTTTGGGCGCAACAAACAAATCCTGGAATTTGCGCGAGCCCGTACCGGCAGGTATACGCTTCCCTACGATCACGTTTTCCTTGAGGCCCATCAAACCATCGCGCTTGGCGCCGATGGCAGCATGGCTCAACACCTTGGTCGTCTCCTGGAATGAAGCCGCCGAAATCCAGCTTTCTGTGCCCAACGATGCCTTGGTAATACCCAGCAACAAGGGGCTGGAGGTAGCTGCAATGGCGTCGCGATACTGCACCATGACCTTGTCGTTGCGCTTGAGGTAAGAATTCTCATCGCGCAACTGGCGCAAAGTGACCAGCTGACCGGGCTTGAGTTTATTCGAATCGCCAGAGTCGGTCACCACTTTCTTGTCGAAAATGAAATCGTTCATCTCCATGAATTCGAATTTCTCTACCGCTTCACCTTCGAGGAACGTAGTATCGCCCGGATCTTCTATCTGAACGCGGCGCATCATCTGGCGTACAATACCTTCGATGTGCTTGTTATTGATCGTAATACCCTGTGAGCGATATACCTCCTGTACGCCGTTTACCAGGTAAGACTGTACGGCGAAGGGGCCTTTGATAGCCAGGATGTCGCGCGGAGCAATAGCGCCGTCGGACAACGGCGTACCCGCGCGCACAAAGTCGCCTTCCTGCACCAGGATGTGCTTCGACAAACCGATGAGGTATTTGCGCGTCTGACCGTCTTTGGCCGTCACGGCTACCTCCCGGTTGCCGCGCTTGATCTTGCCGAAAGATACCACGCCGTCAATTTCCGATACAATGGCAGGGTTGGACGGATTGCGCGCTTCAAACAATTCCGTAACACGGGGCAGACCGCCCGTGATGTCCTGGATTTTACCAAGTTTACGCGGAATTTTGACAATGCGCTGGCCCGCTTCTACATGCTCGCCATCTTCAATAGAAATATAGGCGCCCACCGGCAGGTTGTAGCTGCGCAATTCTTCACCATCAGGACTGATAATGCGAATCGTAGGAATTTTACGCCTGTTCTTGGGTTCAATGATAACTTTCTCCTGGTAACCCGTCTGTTCGTCGCGTTCTACCCGGAACGTTACGCCGTCTTCAATATCCTCGAATTGGGTTACACCCGTAAATTCTGATACAATAACGGCATTGAAGGGGTCCCATTCGCAAATAATGCTGCCCTTGCCGATCACTTCGCCCTCTTTTACGCGCAAAATAGAGCCATAGGGGATGTGATGGGTAACAAATTGCTTGTTGGTATTGGGATCAACCAATCTGACTTCGCCCGTACGCGACAAAACGACCTGGCCCGCGCGGCCCAGCTCGTCAACAGCCTCGGTAACCCGAACGCCGTCAAATTCCACCTTACCGTTGAATTTGGAAACAATTTCCGATTCGGTTCTCGACAGTGAAGCCACACCGCCCACGTGGAAGGTACGCAATGTCAACTGCGTACCCGGTTCGCCGATCGACTGGGCTGCAATGATACCCACCGCATCGCCACTTTCGGCAACGCGACCGGTAGCCAGGTTTTTGCCGTAGCACTTGGTACATACGCCCCGGCGGGTCTCGCACGTGAGCACCGAACGGATAGTCACCGTTTCAATACCGATTTCTTCGATATACTCTGCCATCCTGGCATCGATAATCTCGCCCGCGCGCAGGATGATCTCGTCGGTTTCCGGATGATAGATATCGTATAGCGTATAACGACCTTCAATACGCGAAGACAACTGTTCAATAACCTTGTCGTTGTCCTTCAAAGCCGAGGTCTCAATACCGCGCATCGTGTTGCAGTCCTCTTCCATGATTACAACATCCTGAGCAACATCCACCAAACGACGAGTCAAATAACCTGCGTCGGCAGTTTTCAGGGCGGTATCGGCCAGACCCTTACGGGCGCCGTGCGTAGAAATGAAGTATTCCAAAACCGAAAGCCCGTCGACAAAGTTCGACAAAATCGGGTTTTCAATAACGGCGCCGCCGGTGTCGCCCGATTTACGCGGCTTGGCCATCAGGCCCCGCAATCCGCACAACTGCTTGATTTGTTGCTTGGAACCGCGAGCGCCCGAGTCAAGCATCATGTATACCGAGTTGAAGCCCAGCTTGTGCGCAGCCAATTCGCGCATCAGCGAGTCGGTAATGCGGTTGTCGGCATAAGTCCACTTGTCGATGATCTGGTTGTAACGCTCGTTGTTGGTGATCAAACCCATGTTGTAGTTTTCCCACACTTCGTCAACCTCCAACTGCGCCTGATCCAGCGTGTTTTGCTTAACTGTCGGCGTAATCAAATCGCCAAGGTTGAACGACAAGCCTCCTTTGAAGGCCCACATAAAGCCCATTTCCTTGATGTCGTCGAGGAAGTCGGCAGTAGTGGCAAAATCAGTGCGCTCCAATACGTCGGCAATGATCTTCTTCAGGTTTTTCTTCGTCAATAATTCATTGATGTAGGGCACTTTTTTCGGCACTACCTCATTGAACATAACCCGGCCCGCAGTCGTTTCGATCAACTTGGTCACCAGCGAGCCGTCTTCGGCTTCTACCCGCGATCTCACCTTGATGACCGCGTGCAGGTCGAGCTGACCTTCGTTGTATGCGATAATCACTTCTTCAGGCGAGTAGAAAGCGCGGTTTTCACCCTTCACTTTAACATCGCCTTTGGAGCGCTTTTCTTTTGTAATGTAATAAAGGCCCAACACCATGTCTTGCGACGGCAGCGTAATCGGCGAGCCGTTTTGCGGGTTGAGCATGTTGTGCGACGACAACATGAGCACTTGGGCTTCCAATATAGCCGCCTGGCTCAGCGGCACATGCACGGCCATCTGGTCGCCGTCAAAGTCGGCGTTAAAAGCGCCGCACACCAGCGGGTGAAGCTGGATAGCCTTGCCCTCGATCAACTTGGGCTGAAAAGCCTGGATTGACAAGCGGTGCAGCGTCGGGGCGCGGTTGAGCAATACCGGGTGGCCCTTCAAAATATTTTCCAGGATCTCCCAAATCACCGGATCCTTGCGGTCAACGAGCTTTTTGGCCGATTTTACCGTCTTGACAATACCCCGCTCAATCAACTTGCGAATGATAAAAGGCTTGAACAATTCGGCGGCCATCGCCTTGGGCAAACCGCACTCGTGCAATTTGAGCGTAGGGCCTACCACAATTACCGAACGCCCGGAGTAGTCAACGCGCTTACCCAACAGGTTCTGACGGAAACGGCCCTGCTTGCCCTTGAGGATATCGCTGAGCGATTTCAACGCCCGGCCGCCCTCGGCCTTTACAGCGTTCGACTTGCGCGAGTTGTCAAACAACGAGTCGACAGCTTCCTGCAACATGCGCTTTTCATTGCGCAAAATGACCTCCGGCGCTTTGATCTCCAACAAACGCTTCAAACGATTGTTGCGGATGATCACACGACGGTATAGATCGTTGAGGTCGGAGCTGGCAAAACGACCGCCATCGAGAGGCACCAATGGGCGCAATTCGGGCGGTACCACCGGCAGATACTGGATGACCGTCCACTCCGGACGATTTTCCATGTGCTGCAAACCTTCGCGGAAAGCCTCCACTACGCGCAACCGCTTGAGCGCCTCTGACTTGCGCTGCTGCGATGATTCGCTCGAAGCCTGATGGCGCAACTCATACGAGAGCTGATCAAGATCGAGGCGCATCAACAAATCGCGAACGGCTTCCGCCCCCATGCGGGCAATAAATTTATTGGGATCGCTGTCGTCGAGCAGGTGATTGTCGGCAGGCAGCGTATCCAAAATCTCCAGGTATTCTTCTTCCGACAACAAATCCATCTGGCTGACGCCTTCCGCGCCCTTGATACCTGGCTGTACCACCACATAACGCTCGTAGTACACAATAGCCTCCAATTTCTTGGAAGACAAGCCCAGCATGTAGCCGATCTTGTTGGGAAGTGATTTGAAAAACCAGATGTGAACTACCGGCACAACCAATTTGATATGGCCCATCCGCTCGCGGCGAACCTTCTTCTCGGTTACCTCTACGCCACACCTGTCGCATACAATGCCTTTATAGCGAATACGCTTGTACTTGCCGCAATAGCATTCATAGTCCTTGACGGGACCAAAAATGCGCTCGCAGAACAAGCCGTCGCGCTCCGGCTTATAAGAACGGTAGTTGATGGTCTCAGGTTTCAATACCTCTCCATAAGAGCGCTCCAATATCTCATCAGGCGACGCCAGGCTAATGGTGATGCTATCGAATTCCGAGGTGGGGATATGACTTTTCTTCTTAAAAGGCATATAGCTGAATTTATGATCGTTGATCAAAAAAAGCGATTACTCAAATTTCACGTCAAGTGCAAGCCCTCTAAGTTCGTGCACCAATACGTTAAACGATTCGGGAATACCCGGTTCCGGCAGGTTGTCGCCTTTGACGATTGCTTCGTAAGCCTTTGCGCGGCCGTTGATGTCGTCCGATTTAATTGTAAGCAATTCCTGCAGGATGTTGGATGCGCCGAATGCCTCGAGCGCCCACACTTCCATCTCGCCGAAACGCTGACCGCCGAACTGCGCCTTACCGCCCAACGGCTGCTGGGTAATAAGCGAGTAAGGACCGATTGAACGGGCGTGCATCTTGTCGTCTACCATGTGCGACAACTTGAGCATGTAGATAACGCCCACCGTTGCCTGCTGGTGGAAGCGGTCGCCCGTTTCGCCGTCGCTGAGGTAGGTTTGACCCAAAGAGGGCAACCCCGCCTTGATGATTTGCTCCTCGATCTCGTCGCGGCTGGCGCCGTCAAAAATTGGAGTAGCAAACTTGACGCCCAGCTTTTCACCGGCCCAGCCCAATACCGTTTCGAAAATCTGCCCCAGGTTCATACGCGAGGGTACGCCTAGCGGGTTGAGTACGATATCTACCGGAGTACCGTCTTCGAGGAAAGGCATATCTTCAATACGCACAATCTTCGAAACGATGCCCTTGTTGCCGTGACGGCCGGCCAGCTTGTCGCCTACTTTCAACTTGCGCTTTTTGGCCAGGTAAACTTTGGCCAGCTTGAGTACGCCTGCAGGCAACTCGTCGCCAATGCTGATATTGAACTTTTCGCGCTTGTAACGGCCTACTTCCTCGTTCACCTTGATGCTGTAGTTGTGCAGCAAGCGGGCAATAAGTTCGTTTTTCTTCGCATCGTCAGTCCAGTTGCTGTAGTCTACCACGCCGTAATCCAACTCACGGAGCAGCTCTTGCGTATACTTGGCGCCTTTGGGTATCATGGGCTCGCCATAGATACTCTTAACGCCCTGCGAAGACTTGTCGCGCACCAGCATGATCAGCTTGTCCATCAACACCGTCTTGAGCTCGTTGAGCGCAATTTTGTGCTGGTCGTCAAGCTTGGTGAGTTGGTCTTTTTCCTGGTTTTTCTTGACATTGTCTTTCTTGGCGCGCGAGAAAAGCTGCTTGTCAATCACCACACCCTGAATAGAGGGGGGCGCTTTGAGCGATGCGTCTTTCACGTCGCCGGCTTTATCGCCGAAAATAGCGCGGAGCAGTTTCTCTTCCGGCGTCGGGTCTGATTCGCCCTTGGGCGTAATTTTGCCGATCAGGATATCGCCTTCTTTTACCCAGGCGCCAATGCGAATGATGCCGTATTCGTCGAGGTCTTTGGTAGCCTCTTCGCTAACATTGGGGATATCGTTGGTGAGTTCCTCTTCGCCCAACTTGGTATCGCGCACGTCGAGTTCGAAGTGTTCAATATGCAGTGACGTAAAGACGTCTTCACGCACTACGCGTTCGGAAATCACAATAGCATCTTCAAAATTGTAACCTTTCCAGGGCATGAAGGCCACTTTCAGGTTTTGCCCCAACGCCAACTCGCCTTTATCAGTCGCATAGCCGTCACAGAGGATTTGCCCCTTTACCACGCGATCGCCCTTGCGAACAATAGGCTTCAGGTTGATACAGGTACCCTGGTTGGTACGCAGGAATTTGGTCAGTACGTATACCTTCCTGTTGTCTTCAAAAGAAATCAGTTGTTCCTCCTCGGTGCGGTCGTAGCGAATGTGGATTTCAGTAGCGTCAACGTATTCCACAACGCCGTCGCCTTCTGCATTGATCAACATACGAGAGTCGCGAGCGACCTTTCCTTCCAGGCCCGTCCCCACGATAGGCGAAGAGGGACGGATAAGCGGTACGGCCTGGCGTTGCATGTTTGAGCCCATGAGCGCCCGGTTGGCGTCGTCGTTTTCAAGGAAGGGAATCAGCGAAGCAGAAACACCCACAATTTGATTGGGCGCTACGTCCATAAACTCAATTTCATCGGGCATGAGCACGGGGAAGTCACCATGGTCACGGCACTTCACGCGGTCGTCGAGGAACGACCCTTTGTCATTTAGCGGAGCGTTGGCCTGTGCAATCTTCTTGTGGTCTTCGCCTTCTGCCGACAAATAGATGACCTCTCCTTTTACATCTACCTGGCCGCTCTCAACGGCACGGTAGGGCGTTTCGAGGAAGCCCATCTTGTTCACCTTGGCATGAACGC
Organism: Saprospiraceae bacterium; assembly: GCA_036741235.1. Classification (GTDB taxonomy): domain Bacteria; phylum Bacteroidota; class Bacteroidia; order Chitinophagales; family Saprospiraceae; genus JABWBR01. The sequence continues at coordinate 7,243 of DAINSQ010000003.1, forward strand.
AAAGCGTAGAAATCAAACCGATATTGGGGCCTTCCGGCGTTTCAATGGTACAAAGGCGCCCGTAGTGCGAGTAGTGAACGTCGCGCACCTCGAAGCCTGCGCGCTCTCTCGACAAGCCGCCGGGGCCCAACGCGGAAATACGACGCTTGTGCGTAATTTCCGAAAGCGGGTTGGTTTGGTCGAGGAATTGCGACAACTGACTGGTGCCGAAAAATGAATTGATCACCGACGACAGGGTGCGCGCGTTGATCAAATCTACGGGCGTAAACACCTCGTTGTCGCGCACGTTCATGCGCTCGCGAATCGTGCGGGCCATACGCGCCAGCCCCACGCCAAATTGAGCGTAAAGCTGTTCGCCAACCGTGCGTACGCGGCGGTTGCTGAGGTGGTCTATATCGTCGATCTCCGCCTTTTGATTCATCAAACGAACCAGATACTGGATAATCGAAATGATATCCTCTTTGGTCAATACCAGCACCTCCTCGGAAATATCCAGGTCGAGCTTGCGATTGATTTTATAGCGGCCAACCTCGCCGAGGTTGTATCGCTTATCAGAGAAAAAGAGCTTTTCGATAATACCCCTTGCCGTTTCTTCATCGGGCGGATCCGTACCGCGTAATTGGCGATAGATATGCGTAACAGCCTCGATTTCAGAGCTCGATGGGTCTTTTTGCAGCGTATTGAAGATAATGGAATAATCCATTTCTATTTCTTCTTTCTGCAAAATAACCGTGCTCATACCGGCCTGGAGAATGAGCTCGATATTGTCCTCATCAAGAACGACATCGCGTTCGAGAATAATCTCGTTGCGCTCAATCGTCACCACCTCGCCGGTATCTTCGTCAACGAAGTCTTCCGTCCAACTCTTCAACACGCGAGCGGCGAGTTTGCGACCGATGGCATTTTCGAGCACTTCACGGGCGGCAGGCACCTCAACAGCCAGGCCGAAGATATCGAGAATGGCCTTGTCGGTATCATAGCCGATAGCGCGCAGTAGCGTCGTTACGGGGAACTTTTTCTTGCGGTCGATGTAGGCATACATCACCGTATTGATGTCGGTGGCGAATTCCATCCATGCGCCCTTGAAAGGGATCACACGCGCGGAATATATCTTGGTGCCGTTGGGGTGGAACGTTTGCCCAAAGAATACGCCCGGAGAGCGGTGTAATTGGGAAACAATCACGCGTTCGGCGCCATTAATGACAAACGTACCCTTGGGCGTCATATAAGGAATATTGCCCAGGAATACGTCCTGAATAATCGTTTGGAAATCGACGTGTTCTTCGTCGTTACAAGACAAGCGGAGCTTGGCCTTCAACGGAACGCTGTACGTCAGGCCGCGCTGCATACACTCTTCAATCGTGTAGCGGGGCGGGTCGATAAAATAGTCCAGGAATTCGAGCACGAAAATATTCCTGGCGTCAACGATGGGGAAGTTTTCCTGAAAAACCTTGTAGAGCCCTTCATTCATTCTGTTTTCAGGCGTTGTTTCCAGTTGGAAAAACTCCTGGAAGGACTTGAGTTGTATCTCCAGCAGATCGGGATACTGCGGGGCTAATTTAATTTTGCCAAAATGAACCCGCTTGCTTTCGGCAGTTTGAACACCGTTGGATGTCATTTGCGCTTTGAGTTTAAATGAAGACTGAAAAAGCTTTCCTTCATCAGCCGGTAACTACAGCCTGAAGAGCATGTAGAATAAGAACGCATCTATACGACGATAGGCTTAGCGGGTTGGGAGCAACTCGCTAAGCCTTGATGGGCCAGAGAACGGCGTTGTATGCCGATCTCTAGCCGACAAGTAGGCATTACTTAACCTCGACAGAAGCGCCTACTTCTTCGAGTTTCGACTTAGCGTTCTCAGCATCTTCTTTCGAAACGCCAGTCATTACTACGCTGGGAGCGCCGTCAACGAGGTCTTTGGCCTCTTTCAGACCCAGGTTGAGGAGGTCTTTAACGGCCTTAACCACTTTGAGTTTCTCAGCGCCTGCGGAAGTGAGGTGTACATCGAATTCCGTTTTTTCAACGACTGCGGCGCCATCGCCGGCAGCGCCGCCTCCAGCAGGAGCTGCGATAGCTACGGCTGCGGCGGCGGGTTCGATGCCATATTCCTCTTTCAATATTTTGGCGAGCTCATTTACTTCTTTCACGGAAAGGTTTACAAGCTGCTCAGCAAATGCTTTCAAATCTGCCATTGTGAATGGATTTTAAAATTTTGATCAATGCAATAGAAACATCTATGTGCGAAATGACTTGGAAGCCAATTTTATTTGTCGCCGCGCTCTTCAAGCGTCTGCAGAAGGCCCATAATGGTAGTTCCTCCCGATTGCAGCGCGCTGATAACATTGCGGGCTGGCGATTGCAACAAGCCGATGATTTCACCCACCAACTCTTCTTTCGACTTGAGCCTGGTGAGATCTTCGAGTTGATCATCGCCGATAAATACTGCGGTATCGATGTATGCGGCTTTGAGCAGCGGCCTGCCGGCTTCCTTGCGGAAATCTTTGATCAGGCGAGCCGGCACATTTGCCGTATCAGTAAACAAAATAGCGGTAGGGCCCGCCAGCACGGCGAAGAGCGGCTCGTAGCCTTTTTCCTGGGGTAAAGCCTCCAGCGCCTTCTGCGCCAAAGTGTTTTTTACCACCTTCATCTCAACGCCCCGCTCAAAGCAAAGCCTTCTGAATTTATTGACCTGCTCTACCGTAAGCGTAGAAGAGTCGGCAAGGTAAAAGAAATCCGTACTGCTGAACTTTTCCTTCAACGCCTCTATGGTAGATGTCTTTTCTGCTTTAGTCATGGTTTGCTTGCGTTTAAAGCTTACTTAACAATTTTGGCGTCGATCTTGATGCCGGGGCTCATCGTGCTGGCCACCGTGATCGACTTCATATAGGTACCTTTGGCCGAAGAAGGCTTGATTCTGACCAACGTAGAAAGAAACTCGTTGGCGTTGTCCACCAGTTTGTCCGGTGTAAATGACACCCTGCCGATAGAAGAGTGCACGATGCCGTATTTGTCAACGCGGAAAGCAATTTTACCGCTCTTGATATCGTCTACGGCAGCGCCTACATCCTGGGTTACCGTACCCGTTTTGGGGTTGGGCATCAAGCCGCGGGGGCCCAGAATACGGCCGATGCGGCCTACCTTAGCCATCACCTGAGGCATAGCAATCACAACATCCACATCAGTCCACCCGTCGGCGATTTTGTTGATGAGGTCGTCAAGACCGACATAATCGGCGCCGGCGGCTTTGGCCTCCTCTTCTTTGTCAGGCGTACAAAACACCAGTACGCGCTTGACTTTACCAGTGCCATGAGGCAATGAAACGGTACCGCGAAGAGCCTGATCTGCTTTTCTTGGGTCAATACCCAGGCGGACGTGAAGGTCGACCGAGGCATCAAACTTGGCGGTGTTGACATCTTTAACCAGCTTCATCGCCTCTTCGAGGTTGTGAAGCTTGGTAGTGTCCACTTTGCCGTTTACTGCCTGGCGTTTTTTTCCAATTTTACGCGACATTGTTCAACGTTTTGAGGTGAATAACATCCTTTTCGAAAAAAGGACTCCCTACTATTCAAAGTGAATAAAAATACAGCGAATTATTCAGCGCTGCCACCCCAGGGCGGCGTGCCGGCAACCGTAATGCCCATACTGCGAGCCGTACCGGCTACCATTTTCATGGCAGACTCTAGCGTAAAGCAGTTGAGGTCGGGCATCTTGTCTTCCGCAATGTCCTTGATCTGATCCCAGCTAACCGAGCCCACCTTCTTGCGATTGGGTTCGGGCGATCCTGACTTGAGCTTGGAAGCTTCCAAAAGCTGGATGGCAGCCGGCGGCGTTTTGATAACAAAGTCAAACGACTTGTCTTTGTAAACCGAAATCAGCACGGGAAGAATCTTACCGGGTTTGTCTTGCGTTACGGCATTAAAGCGCTTGCAAAACTCCATGATATTCACCCCTTTGGAGCCGAGTGCGGGGCCGATAGGCGGAGCAGGGTTGGCCTGTGCGCCTTTGACCTGTAGCTTGATATAAACTTCTATTTCCTTTGCCATGGTTTGTGTGCATTTGCGTCTGACGGCTACCTCGCTTCAGGGAAGCTATTCCGGCGAACCGGAACAAAAGCGCGTAGCGCGCGCTTGCGCTATCAAGATTGTTTTTCTACTTGCATGAAATTGAGTTCGACCTCGGTACCTCGGCCGAAAATCTTCACGATCACCTTCAGCTTTTTCTTCTCTTCGTTCACCTCTTGTATATCGCCCACAAACTCGCTGAAGGGGCCGTCGATAATTTTTACGGTTTCGCCTACGATAAAAGGTTCGATCAGCGACTCGCCGGCGTCCTGTGATTCATCAACCTTGCCCAACATTCGGTTCGCTTCGGAAGCCTTCATGGGTATCGGGCTGTTTTTGCCTAAAAAGTGAATCACATTCGGCACGTTGGCAATCACCTGTACCACTTCGGGGGTCAACTTGCCGGGTATGGCCTCAATAAGGATATAACCAGGCAGAATATTTCTTTCGGAAATGACCTTTTTGCCATTCCGGATTTTGTAAACCTTTTCAGTGGGAACAATCACCTGCGAGATGAAGTCTTCCCAGCCCGAACGCTGAATCTCCAATTCGATTCTCTCTTTGATCTTACGCTCCTTGCCACTAATAACCCGGAGAGAATACCATCTTTTTTCTTCAGACATCAGTCTCGATTTATTACAGCCCGTAGATCAGGTCGGTGATCTGCTTGGAAGCCAGGTCCATTACTAAAATGAGCAGGGCCAGAATCAGGGTCGCTACTACAACAACAATCGTGCTGCTTTGAAGGTTGGCCCAGCTCGGCCAGGTCACCTTGTGCAGTAACTCGTTATAACTTTCCCTGAGATACAATTTGATCCTTTCCATGGTTGCGGTTTAGCATCGCATCAGGATGCGATCTTTTGGTTGAAATTAGCAGGGGAGACAGGAATCGAACCCGCAGCCTACGGTTTTGGAGACCGTCGCTCTACCAATTGAGCTACTCCCCTATGTCATCATACCTTCTTATACAGGAAAGATTAAGCATCCCTTTCGGAATGCTTAACCTTTTGAGTATCTGTAGAATACAATTAAGCTGTTAAGGCTTAATCGAGAATTTCAGTTACCTGACCAGCGCCTACCGTACGGCCGCCTTCGCGGATAGCGAAGCGAAGACCTTTCTCCATAGCGATAGAGTTGAGCAGTTTAACTTCGAGCGTCAGGTTGTCGCCGGGCATAACCATCTCCACACCAGCAGGCAACACAACATCGCCGGTTACGTCAGTGGTACGGAAATAGAACTGCGGACGGTAGCCGTTGAAGAACGGCGTGTGACGGCCGCCTTCTTCTTTACCCAGTACGTAAACTTCGCACTTGAAGTGTTTGTGCGGAGTAACCGACTTGGGCTTGCAGATAACCATGCCGCGACGGATATCGTCTTTGTCGATACCGCGGAGGAGCAGACCTGCGTTGTCGCCGGCTTCGCCGCGATCGAGCAGTTTGCGGAACATTTCAACACCCGTAACCGTAGAAGTCAGCGGCTTTTCGCCGTCTTTCATCATACCGATGATTTCAACAGCATCGCCTACGTTGATCACGCCACGCTCGATACGACCGGTAGCAACCGTGCCACGACCCGTGATAGAGAACACGTCTTCGATCGGCATCAGGAAGTCCTTGTCAACAGCGCGAACAGGCGTCGGGATTTTGTTGTCTACAGCTTCCATCAGTTCGCGAATAGCAGCAACGCCGTCAGTTTCGCCTGCCAGCGCGCGCAGAGCAGAACCGCGAATTACGGCAGCGTTGTCGCCATCGTATTGATAAGTAGAAAGGAGTTCGCGAACTTCCATTTCTACGAGTTCCAACATTTCTTCGTCATCAACAAGGT
>DAINSQ010000003.1:13138-59617 GCA_036741235.1 Saprospiraceae bacterium
TAGCTCCTGCATCACCTTCGAGTGCCTTAAGGGCCGATCCCTGGATGATAGCAGCATTGTCACCGTCAAACTGGTAAGCACTGAGAAGTTCTCTCAATTCCATTTCAACCAGTTCCAGCATTTCAGGGTCATCAACAAGGTCAACCTTGTTCATGAAAACAACGATCTGAGGAACGCCTACCTGGCGAGCCAGCAGGATGTGTTCGCGCGTCTGAGGCATGGGGCCGTCAGTAGCTGCTACCACAAGGATAGCGCCGTCCATCTGAGCAGCGCCCGTTACCATGTTCTTTACATAGTCGGCGTGGCCCGGACAGTCTACGTGAGCGTAGTGACGGTTGGCCGTTTGATATTCAACGTGCGCTGTATTAATAGTAATACCCCTTTCTTTTTCTTCAGGAGCAGCGTCGATTGAGTCGTAATCTTTTTTCTCTGCGAGGCCGTCAGAAGCCAGCACATAAGTGATTGCAGCCGTCAACGTAGTCTTACCGTGGTCTACGTGGCCGATCGTACCTACGTTAACGTGAGGTTTTTCTCTCTTAAAAGTATCCTTTGCCATCGGTATCGGATTTAAAAAAGGTTAAAGCGGTTAGAAAAATAACATATTTCTGAGCCAATGGAGGGAATTGAACCCTCGACCCCTTCCTTACCATGGAAGTGCTCTACCCCTGAGCTACATTGGCGGTAGTTGAAATGAAATAGAGCGGGCGACGAGACTCGAACCCGCGACCCTCAGCTTGGAAGGCTGATGCTCTACCAACTGAGCTACGCCCGCGAAATTGGGTGTGGGTTTGAGTGTGGGTGGGAAAGTGTGTTCTGTTGATCACACCTGCACACTCACACCCAAACCCCAGCCCAATATAGTGGGGGTGGTTGGATTCGAACCCACTCAGTCATAGACACCAGATTTACAGTCTGGCCCGGCTCTCCTACTCCGGCGCACCCCCATGCGATCTTTCGATCGTATGATGAATCTTTTGGATTTTTTGGTTTCGGCGTTGTTGTTAACGCGCAGTGGGCCGAATTCGTTCCCAACCAGCGCATGTTTTCGATATGGAGCCAGCAGAGGGACTCGAACCCCCGACCAGCTGATTACAAATCAGCTGCTCTACCAGCTGAGCTATGCTGGCATTAACGCTCGAAAGGCCGTTTGCGTATGGTTTTCAGGGAGCTGAACCGCTCCGCAAAAACCGACCGTTTTGGCCGCCAAAAGACTCATTTCCAACCTTTTCAAATGCATTTTTAAATGCTCTTTCGCAAAGCGATTGCAAAGATATGACTTTTTAGTAAAACAAAAAATCTGACTTCATTTTTTTTCGCGATTTCCGCTACTCTCCCAACTTTTTTCCTGCCCCGATAACTTACTGTATATATGGCGTATCTTGGCGACCTATCGCATACAAACAGCAAGGGCGCCCGCAAAATTTCCGGGCGCCCTCGCTATGCTGTTGTTTGGTTACTCGCTTATTTGAAACGGAATAGCCGAATAACCTATTCGCCAAATAACCGGACTCTGTCACCTGACTTTATCTTTATATTTGATTAATTGGCGTTTGAGCGTATCAGCGGCACTGTCAATTGATGCTTCAAAAGTTTTGCTGGTTTCTTTAACGATGATCGTATCACCGGGGACGGAAAGCCTTACCTCTGCAATTTTATCTCTGACCTGTCCGGAGTTCTCTAGTTTGAGGAATACCTGAGCCTCGATAATATGGTCAAAATATTGTTCCATCTTGCCGATCTTCTTTTCAACATAGTCGATCAGCTTGCTGTCAGCTTTGAACTGTACTGCTTCCGTGTGCACTTTCATAAAACACTCCGTTTAAAGGATGAACAAATCTGTTTCGGTAGCCGGCACTACTTAGCCCTCTGACTCTTCAGCTTTGGGATGCGCCTGCCGGTAAACTTCTTTTAGCCTTTCAATGGAATTGTGGGTGTATATCTGTGTAGCTGCCAGGCTGGAATGGCCCAACAACGATTTTACCGCATTGAGGTCTGCACCGTTTTCCGACAAGTGCGTCGCAAACGAATGACGCAATACGTGCGGACTGCGCTTGTCGAGCGTGGTCACTGCCGATAGCTGGCGATGCACTACATTATAAACATAACGCGCGTACAACGGTTTTCCTTTTGCGGTGAGCAATAAATGCCGATGGAATTGCTGCGGATATACCGCTTCGCGCAACCGCAGATAATGCCGAAGGTATTCATCGAGCAGAGCGCCGAAGGGAACAACCCGCTCTTTCCCGCCCTTGCCCTTTATTCGCAACTGCCTGGATGCCCACTCTACGTCTGACACCATAAGCGCTACCAACTCTGAGCGGCGCAAACCCGTTGTATACAACAGGTCAATGATCAAGTAGTCGCGCCAGGCAAGCCAATCTTCATCATCCGGCGGTGTAGCCAATAATCGATGCATATCGGGTTGTTGCACATACACCGGTAGCTTGCGACCTGTTTTTGGAGAAACAACCTTTAACATAGGGTTGTGCCCAATGAACTGCCTTTTGAGCAGAAAGTGAAAATATCCTTTTAATGTTGATAATTTCCTGCGAATCGATGTAGGGGTTAGCCCGGCATTGAGCAAGTTGACTATCCACGAGCGAATATGTAAGTGCTGAATTTGCGCCTCTTCTACGCCGCCAAAGGTATCATTAAGGAAACCAAAGAATTGCAGCAAATCGTTCTCATATGCAGCTACGGTATGAGAAGAATAACGCTTTTCAAACTGGAGGTATTTCACAAATCGCTCGATCGTCGTCGTCATCATCGGTACAGTATAAGAATCTCGCTCTAAACTAGAATCAATATAAATGAATTCGCTCAAAAAATCAAGCGTAAAAAATCTCCATCTGTGATGCCAAAGATCAGCGCCTTGTATTAATCGCTGTTTATCAAATTTTTATGTCGCAAAATTTATCATCCTTGCCACATACAGGCAAAAAAAAAGTACGAAGCGCCCCTAATCAACCAGGCTTTCTTTATGTTTGCATAAACACTTGCATACAGGTATGCGCCACGAAAAAAAAGACAAACATTTCATTAAACAACCCATTTACACCGGCGGTCCGAAGGCTATGAGGGTATTCATCAGCAACCAGTTGCAATACCCCAAAGCAGCGCTCCAGGAGCGCGTTGAAGGCACGGTGTCGATCCGCTATGCCATTGACCAAAAGGGCGCCGTTGTAGATGCCAAGGTAATTTCCGGGTTAGGCCACGGTTGTGACGAAGAGGCGCTGCGCGTGGTACGCCTGCTCCGCTTTGATGTGCCCAAAACAAGGGGGTTGCGCCTGCTTTATCACAAAAATGTGCAGATCCATTTTAAACTTCCCCCCGACCAGCCCCAATCCGTACCTGCCGAAATTCAATACCAGTACACTACGCCGGCTGCCGAAAAAGCAGACTCCCCTGCTCCCTCGGGCTATTCTTATACCATTACGTTTTAACGATCACAACCCGTTATAATAGATCAGTATGCGTTGCAGGTCGATGTCTCTTTTAGGGTTGAGGTTATTAATGTCGATATAAGTTTCCACTTTGTCAGCCTTGCCGCCCATCAAAGCCAGCAATTGCTTTTTGGCTGGTTTGAACTTGACCAGGGCGCTGCGGTTGCCCTTTTTCTCCATATAATAATATAGCGCCTTTTTATAGATTTTGGCGTCTTTTTCGCCGACATCGAGGGCTACATTATAAGTAGGCTCCTTTAATTTTAGAATAACTTCCTTAACAACGGTTAGTTTACCCGATGACATTAACTCCACAAGCCCTTTGGGGGCAGTTTCGCCGTTGTCGAATTCTTTGGCGTTGACAAGCTTCACCAGGCGATCGGCTTCGTAATATATTTTTTTAATACTGCCGACCTCAACGGCCTTGACGCCTTCTTTGAGCTGGAATTCTACCGACTGGTTGATCAGATCGATTCTGACCGGATATCCGGCAATTGAATCGGGCGCTTTGGGATCGTAGCGTTTTACAACCTCGGGATAAAACACGACTGCGGCCTTGTGCCATTCGGGGTCGAGATAGGCATCGCCTTTTACTACGCCCGGCTTTTGTTTTACGCCATAATATACATGATTGGCGCCGGGGTTGAATTCGCCGTAGTTAAAATCGTCGCGCAGGTTTTGCATCATTTCGTCGTCAGATTGGGCTGCCGTTATTGTTGCCCATAAGCACAGTACAAAGACATAATATTTTATCATGACAATTTGATTTAGCGGTTATGCAGTGGTACGGTCGGATACAATTCGAGTTGTTCATCGCCTGGTTGGTAATCGAGGTATTCGATAACAAGGTTACACATTTCATTAAAAGTACCCCAGCCGTAGGTCGCGTCGCGGGGGGGGAAATGGGGGTTGCGGGGGTTATTGGAAGTATTGTCGTAAACGGCCTCGGCATAAACCACGGACCCCTTGGGCAATTTGATCAACTTTTTGAAAGCGTACGTCATTTGCCAGTTGAATTTCCAATCGGGAATATTGACCAGATTAATGATTTTACCCGCGGGGGTTATGGCGTAAGCTTTGAAGCTTTTTCCCAGCAAGTGCATATGCGGCATTACGTTAATGAGCGAAATATCGTGGGGCGCCATAGGCGATCGCATATAGAACTTCACGACCTGCCCTGCGGTAACGATGAAGGGCGGGTTGGTAATCCAGTTTTCATCGAGTATCAGGCTGTGAATAAGCCGCTTCGGAGGCGTTTCTGACAAGTACAATCTTACTTCCGACTGGTCGTAGGCGGGTTGAGGGGAAGGGGAATAGTGCATATTGAGAATGATATCTGCATTTTTGGGCAGCACCTTGGCAATACCTTCGGGGTATTGTACCGGGAAATTGCCCGGTACCCAGCCCTGCCAGAAGGCGTGGGCAAGCTGAACATTGCGGCGGGTAAATTCGGTGGCCGAGTCGCCTGCAACGACCCCGTCATCGGGGCGCAGCAGTTGGGTGGTATCGAGCATAAGCCTCGCATGGTGAGCCAACCGGGTATTGCCGGGGCGAAAATCGATACCGCTGATGTAAAGGTCGGTATTGTTTTGGGAGGGTATGACGAAGATGCGAAACTGCTCGGTATTGTCACCCGGGATCATAAACGGCTTTTGCATTGACAACACTATGTCGGGTTTAGGCCATACGTATTTACCGGTTTGCGTTTCCGCCGATTTGGTCGCTTTTCCTTTTCGACTGCCCAAGGCCACCCAGTCGGCAATAGTTTTGAGTTCTGCACTGCTCAGGGCGCGTTGATTGTGATAGGTTTGAAAAGCGGTATCGGCAAACCAGGGGGGCATGTAGCGGGATTCGACGGCAATTTTGATGAAATCTGCTCTTTTTTCAACGTCTTCATAGGAGGTAAGCGTAAACGGCGCCGCCCCCCCCGCCGAATGGCACTCCACGCAGTGTCGGTCGAGAATGGGTTTGATATGGCTGTAGTAAGTCGGCTGCTGGGCATGAAGGGATATTCCCAAACACATAATGATGCCAATACGCCATATAGTATTCATAAGCGATAAATTCTATCCCAAGATACGCTATTGTTGAATAATACAACCTATGGGTTTGGTTGCGCTGATCGGCGCAGGCCGGCCTGCGGCAAGCGCCTTGATGGCGTCTTCGAGGTAGTGCTCGGTAATCTGGGGCCGATAATTGCCCAAAGCGTAAAACCAGTTGTCGATAGCGCCTCGATAATGCAGGGCGCCCTGCCGGTCGAATAAAAAGACTTCCGGAGTTGTCGTAGCTTTCAATACGCGTATGAGCTTGTGGCGGGGGTCGCTCAACAGCGGCATGCCAACTTCGTATTCTTTGGCAAAAGCTGCTATGGCTTCTGCATCATTCCATTTTGTAAATACGCCTACAAACGCCGTTTTGGGGTGACGTACCTGTAACTCGCGAATGGTGCGCGTGTACTTCTGACAAATGGGGCATTCGGCATCCAGTAAAATAACGACGAGCCCGCCTTCGCGCTGGTAATACTGCAATGACGACTTTGTCTGCTCCCGGGTGTCCAGGGGAAGTTGCAGGGCCTTCTCTGTCTTGACGGCAGTGCAGGAAGCAATAAACAGCAGGAGGAATAAGGTGGTTCGCATGGATACAAGTTTTAATGAGGGGTTATGCGACTGAAAGCGAACGAAGTGAGTCCCGACTAAATGTCGGGGGAGTCCCGTACTGACCAAAGGGAAGTCGGGAAGGGGTGATGAGGGGCGGTTTTTGATATTGGATTTTTAATTTTGGATAGTTGATTGAAAATCAACAATTAAGCATCAAACATCAAACATTAAGTCATGCCCCCTTTCATAACCCTTCATAACCCTTCATAACCCTTCATAAACAAACCAACGGAGCACCCCATACAAGGAATGCTCCGTCGATATCAAAGATTGTCTGGAAAGACCAAAAAATTACTTCAGGTCGGGCCAGTTTTTGCCATCGCGGCGGGTGAGCACAGCGGTGCCCTTGTCACCGTAGGTATTTTGCCAATCAACGGTAATGCTGGCGCCGTTGCGATCGCGGAAAGTATAGGTATAGCTATCGCCATATTGATCGCCGCCCGTCAGTGAAATATCATTGCAAGCGTCGATAATGCGAATCGTGCCCACTGCCGGGTTGTCGCCCCATACAAAGCCGAACTGGCCGAAGGATGCATCCGTAGTGGTATACTTGCCGGGAGATTCTACTGCCCAGGTTACTTCGCCGGTTACTTCGCCGGCTACGGGGCCGCCGCCGCCTTGCACGAAGTTATTAGCCACATAGTCAAACGTACCGGCGAGGTCGGAAACGCAGATCACGGTCCAGTCGTAGAAGCAGTTGAAACCGCCGTTGTTGGGCGTAGATCCGTGATAAGTTTCGAATTCGCCGCAGATCGAGTCAGACCATGAGTCGAAGTAACGGCCATCAGCTGTAGTTAGCGCCCAGCTCACCTGGAACTTGTCTACAGAGTAGAATGGGTCGGCGAGTGTACGAGGAGCTTTTGAGAACACGGATACCGAGCCGGCGCCGTCGCCATAATCGAAGTTAGCCTCTTTGAACAGGTTGTACACATCGGCCTGCGAGATCGAGAAGTTCAGATTGGTACGGTTAGCAGGAACGGCGCCGCCTTCGTACAGTTTATACAACTTCGTGCCGTGGTTGGCCGTACGGGGGTTGCCTTCCTGGTCTTCGTAGCCTTCGGTGTAGGAGATATAGATTTCGATGCGGGTCACCGTATTTTTGCTATCGATCGATACCCACTGAAAATCCATGTTGATCACCTTGGAAGGGTCGCCGAGCTGAAAATTGCCGGCAGAGTTGGCAGTTAATTTGCCATAGCCGTGCACCGCCGTTTCAAAATCAGGAACGGGGTTGGTATCCTCGTCCTTACAGGAAGAAAAAGGCAGTAGGAGCGCTGCGGCCAATGCCAGATAAAATATTTTGAGTTTTTTCATAATCGTTCAACTTTTGATGATAAAACCGGCCTTACTTATTTATCCCAGAAAATAGGATCCTGATCGTATACCACGCTCGAATAAGCCGAAGCGTTGGGGTTAAGGGTCAGTTCTATTTGCGGATAAGGCAGTCTCAGCGGGAAATTACGCACAGGCGTAATCGGCTGCTGAATCGTATTGGGATATCCCGTACGGCGCATAGCATTGTAAATTTCGTAGCCGTTGCCCCAGCTGGAGAACCACAATTGCTTCATGACAACATTGAGTTTAGCTTCATTTGAAGCGGCATTGTCGAAGCGATCGAGCCAGATATTTACATAAGCGTCGATATCGGCGGCAGCGGGTGAAACGCTGTTGGCGTCGGTAGCTCTACCGAAGTTGACAACTTTGGTAATGTGACTGCGGATAGCCGATTCAAACAAAGCGCGGGCATCGCCGGCGGAGCCCAGGGCGAGGATAGCCTCGATCTGGTAGTACAGCGTATTGATATGCGTGATGATCGGGAAGATACCGCCGCCTGGCGCTGTATTCGTACCTGGCAGGCCAGGGTTGGTTACGTCATAGAAACCGCCGCAGGGATAAACGCCCGGCATGAGGCGAAGGTCGCCATCGAGCGGAACGCCGGCGGGGTCTGCACGGTCGCGGCCAAAACATCCGGCGAGGAAGTCGATTTGATCCTGAGTGATGTCGGCAGTGCCAAAGATGCGCTCACGCACGTTGTCATTGAGCACGAGGTAGCCGTATTGGCAGCCGACGGTCATCGAACAAGGCGTCGTGTTGCGCTCGCTGGGGTTGCTCTGGTCAAGCACCTGCTTGGTTTGGCGGCGGAAATAGAAGGGGAAGCGGGGGTCGCCGTCTTCCAGCATTTCCACCATAGGCTGGTGCAGGATATACGTAAAGTCGTTTGCATTAGCGGTGTAGGTAGCCTGGTACCAGGGGTGGCGATTGTCGGGCGCGATGAGTTTGCTGAATTGGAACTGGAAGTCATCACCGGCAGCAGTGATCAGGTTGCCCGGTTCTGCCAGCAGCTTGTTGATTTCAGTAGCCGCGTTGGGTACAGCCAGGCGCGCCTGCATATACAATCTCAACTTGAGGGTATTGGCCAGCTTTCTCCACTTCGTGATATTGCCGCCGTAGATTGCATCGCCTCTAACAGCAACAGGGCTAGCCAGCGCAAAATTGGCGATAGCCTGGTCGAGCAGGCCGAAGCAAGCGTTATACACGTCGGCATCCGTATCGAAGTTGGGATTCTTGATAGCGTTGTCGGCATCGCCTTGCAGCGCTTCGCTGTAGGGAATATCGCCGAACAAGTCTACCATGGTACTGGCTACATAAGCCTTCAACGTTTGGGCGATAGCCAGGTAGTGCGGGTTGTCGGCATTGCCGTCTCCGTTGTTGTCTACACTGGATACTTCGATAATACCCTCGAGGTCTTTCAGCGGACCGGCATACATGTTATTCCAAATGCCGTTGAAAGCAGAGTTGCTCATGTTGAAGTTGTCAAAAGAGGCAAGAATGCCTGCAAACCCCAACTGGGCATTGTTGGTACCGCCTGCCAGGTTAGCGGCGATATTGTATTGGGCCGACGTGAGCAACAGGTCAGGAGTAGTTTGCGACGGGTTGTTCGGATCTTCGTTGATATCGAGATCGAAATAATCGCAACTGCTAATCACCCAAACCATGGCGAAGGCCGCGAACCATTTATATAGGAAATTTCCTTTCATCATGTTAATTAAAAATTAGTGAAACAAAGATTCACTGCTTGCGGCACATTCCAATTAGAACGTCACCGACAAGTTTACACCATAACGACGCGTAGTAGGCGCGCTACCGTATTCGAAACCTTGAACGTTGCTATCGGCGGTTTCAGCCAATACTTCCGGGTCGAAGTTGAGGCCTTCGAGGAAGTTGGGGGCGTTAAACCAGAGGTTACGGCCTGAGATAGACAAGCGCAGCGAGCCGAAAGGCGTTTTGTCCAGGATCTTCTTGGGCAGATCATAGCCTAGCGATACTTCGCGCAGGCGGATAGTCGTACCGTCGAATACGATCGTTTCATCAGCGCCGTAGGGGCCGAAGCCGTTCGAGAAGTAGAAGTCAAAGGCAGTGATACCCGTCGTATTGCGGATAAAGTTGCCGTTTTCGTCGGTTACAGGTTCAAACGTACGCGGATCGCCGTATACACCCGGGATAACGCGCAGTTCTTCGCGGTTTTCCGTAATTTTCAGGTGGCCGCGAGCCATGAGGGCGCCTGCGCTGATCGAGTAGATATCGCCGCCCTGGCGCCAGTCGATGAGGGCGCGAAGCGTGATGTTCTTAAAGGTAAAGGTATTCACGAAGCCCAGGAGGAAGTCGGGGTTCGGGTCGCCGATAATTTGTGACTCGGGCAGGAAGATCGTCGTACCCAGGTTCTTGTCAATCAGCAATTCGCCTTCGCCGATGTAGTTGCCGTCAGCGTCAAACGAGTTGGTGCGTGCATTGGCAAAGCCGAAGATCTGACCATAAGGGAAGCCGTTGCGGTGGATCGTACCGAGGCCGGAGTTAACGCCGCCCACGAACAATTCGCCGCCTTCGCCTGCGTCAACCACCAGGGTGCGGATGCGGGTAAAGTTGACGTAAGTATTCCAGGTAAAGCCGCTGGCGGTTTTCACCGGTGTCAGGTCGAGGCCGATTTCCCAGCCTTTGTTTTCGATTTCGCCTGCGTTGACGATAGCTGTGCGGAAACCGCTGGTTGCGGGCAGGGCCGCTTCGGTGATCTGGTCGGTAGAGCTGCGGTTGAAGTACGTCACATCGAGGCCGATACGGTTGTTGAGGAAGCGCAGGTCGGTACCGAATTCGATTTCGGTAGTCAACTCGTTGCGCAGCGTGGCGTTGCCAAGGCGGTTGCCGAGAGAAGCCTGGTTGAGTACGGAACCGCCTGGCGTAGTAAACGGCGTATTGAGGAAGTATACCGTTGCGGTTTGATACGGGCGGGCTTCGTTACCCACCTGGGTATAAGCGGCGCGCACTTTACCCGAGCTGAGGATTTTGCCGCTCAGGCCGAAGGCGTCTGTAAAGATGAAAGACAGGTTACCGCCGCCGTAGAAGTAGCTCTGCGAGCTCTTGGGCAGCGTAGACGACCAGTCGTTGCGACCTACGAGGCCCACGTACAAGTAGTCTTTAAAGCCGAGTTGAATATCGGTATACAGTGCATACAGGCGCTGCTTGCGGCGGAAGTCTTCACCTACGATTTGCGTAGAGGTACCGTCAAGCGTGTAAAGGCCGGTAGAGATCACGTTGTCGCCCGTTACAAAACGGCGGTTGAATTCGCGCTGGTTGTGGTTGAGGCCCACGAGCGCGCGGATGTCGAGATCTTCGGTGATGTCGGTAGTAACTGTAGCGATATAGTTGAAGTCAACCTCGGTATTGGTGAGGTCGTCGGTCCAAACGCCGCCGTTGAGATCGGCAACGCCGCCGGGGCGAACGTTATTGCGGCGGGCTTCGCTGTAGGTATTCACGCCGCCTTTAGCCGTCAGGTTAAGCCACGGCGTAACGTCGTAGCTCATGGTAATGTTACCGAATACGCGGTTGAGGGCGCTGCTGTAGCGGTTGTACTTAGCCAGCCAGCGGGGGTCGTCGAGTGCGCGGTAGAATACGTTGGAACCGTCTACCGGGTTTTCGAACGGATAGTCGATCAGGTTGTAGTTGCGGGGCAGGTAGAACAGACGGGCGAAGATAGAGCCTTCAGAAGCACCGCCGTACCAGCCGCTTTCAAAGATAGAGCCGTTGATCGGCGGGTTCTGCTGAACTGTATTGACGTAGTTCACGTTACCCGAAACCACTAGGCCGTTGGCCAGGCGGCTGTTACCGCCGAAGCTGAGGGTAGTACGTGAAGACTCGGCATTGGGCACGATACCCTTGTTGTCCATGCGGGAGATCGTAGCGCTAATGCTCGAATTGTCGCCGCCTGCGTTGATTGACAGTGAATTTTCCCACAGACGACCGTCGTCGAAGAAATTCTCTACGTTGTCATAGTAAGTATAAGGAACTGGTACCGGGCGTCTTGCGCCGGGTACATTGGGATCGTCCTCGAAAAATTCGGGGAATACGCTGGAATAGCGCGGTGCGGCAAAACCTGTAGAAACAAGCGGGTGGGGTACCGTGCCGTCAGGGTAAGCGAATACCTGGCCGCCTGCTGAATAGTAGGAAATCGTGCGCGAGTAGTCGGTGCCGTAGGTAGCGTTGATGCGGTCAACCTCGGAGGCAAACGGAGCGCCCCAGTTGCCGATAAAGCCGCCGTTGTATACCTGGTTGGCGCCCTGGCCGTACACGTTCTGATAGTCGGGGATACCCGAAATTTGCTCAAGCTGGAAAGAAGAGTTATAGGTCACTTCCAGTCCCTTGCGCTTTTTCGCGCCGGTTTTGGTAGTGATCACCACTACGCCGTTGGTAGCGCGCGAGCCGTAGAGTGCTGCGGCGGCGGCGCCCTTGAGGATCGTCATCGACTCGATGTTGTTGGGGTCGATGTCGAAGGCGCGGTTGGAGAACTGCGTACCGCCGGTTGCGCCGGTAGAAGCGTTCACCGAGTTGTCGAAAGGAATACCATCCACGACGAACAACGGCTGGGTGTTGCCTGTCAGCGACGAGTTACCGCGGATGTTGATTTTGGTAGACTGGCCGGGCATACCGCCGCCGCCTTGTACCAATACGCCGGGCGTTTTACCGGCAATAGCCCTAACCGGGTCGGGTTCGGAGCGCTGGGCGAGGTCTTCATTGCCCAGGTCGCTCACCGCGTATCCCAACGCTTTCTTTTCGCGAGAGATACCGATAGCGGTAACGACGACTTCGGCTAGCTGCTCGGCGGATTCTTCGAGCGTCACGTCTACCACGTTGGAAGCTCCCAGGGCAACTTCCTTGGTAGTAAAACCCGTGTAGCTCACCACAAGCGTACCTTGAGCAGGCGCCTGCATCGAATACTTACCGTCGACATCCGTCACGGTACCGTTGGTAGTTCCCTTAACCAGGATACTGGCGCCGATCAGGGCCTCGCCCTTCTCATCCGTCACCGTACCTGAGATGGTCCGTTGGGCCATGGCAAAGCCTATGACGCCAAGAACTAGCATCAGAACTAGTGAGAGTTTTTTCATACTAATCCAATTTTGTTTTAAAATCAAGTTCAAAGGCAAACAAAGATATGCGTTTCATTATGAAAAGCGCAATAGAACGCTAACTTTTCGTAGAAACACAATCGTATTTTAAATCTAAGAGATTCACTGCATTTGAGTTGTATTGATTATTGCTCTTTGGGGCAACTTGCAGTCGGATTTGTATTTGGCATTAGCCGAAAGGAGTATTTTGTTTGCTTGATGCAGGATGAAATTTCGGGTGCAAGTTAAAGAAATCTTAATAATTGCAAAATATTATAAAAAAAAAGAGGGTTGTGGGTTATCGGTACCTACAACCTACATCACATCCCCGACAGATCCTTGACGAAGCCCAGTATATCATTTAGATGGAGATAATTGAGGAACTCCTGGGCTGCTGATTTATTGGAAAACAAGCCGATAATGACCTTATAAGTTTGTTTGCCATTTTGTTTGTCGCCGAAGAGATTGACGGGTTGATTGAATTTATTTTCGAGGCGTTTTACTTCATCCAGGGCGTTTTGATAATCGGTAAAAACCCCTATTTGAATACCAAACCCTTTATCTGATTTAAGTTTGGTGGTTACCAAAGGTAGTTGTTCGTTAGCGGGCTCGTTGGAAGCGAGGGCGCTAGCGGAGGGGGCGGTGGAAGTTCTTGTTGCATTTTCGGGAATAAGTGCCGGGCGGGAAACTGCAAAATGGGGGCGGGGGCTATCCAGTACGACAGCGTCAGCGCCGCCTGCGACCAATTTATTGCCCGGTTTATCGTGTGATTGCAATATTTTCAGCATCGCTTCGGGTTCAAGCGATTCGTCGTAGCGGTCGAGGAGTACGCCCTGGGCATTAAAAATAAGCAGCGCGGGCAGCACCTTAACGCTATACTGCTGCTTGTAACGCCGTCCGCGCGATTCATCTACATCGAACTGGACCGGGAGGTAGTGAGCGTTTACATATTGGCTGAGGCGCGGGTCGGAGAAGGTGTGTTCCTCCATCCATTGACAGGGCATACACCAGCCCGCGGTAAAGTGTACAAAGTACAGTTTGCCTTCCAGTGCCGCGCGTTCGCGCACTTCTCCCAATTCTGCATTGATAAAACTGATTTCGCCTTTTGCAAAGGGAATGCAAAAAGCCATAGCGGCGAGTAGCGCCCAGGGGGTCGGTCGCATCATCATTACAGGGATTATAATTTGTTATCAATTCGGGGTATCTCCAATTACTTTTTGCTGAAGTAAACAGGCCCTCTATGTGTCTATTTGTCGATATAAAAATAATACAATATAATGTATTGCGCAAGGGCGACTAACGGAAAGGATAAAAGAAAACGGCGAGCGGCGTTTATCAGGCCTTTTCAGGTTCATCTGATTCGGAAGGAGAATGGCCGTTTGGTTTGTTCAGTTTGGATTTGAGCAAATCGATCAATTCCTGGTAGTGGCTGAGCAAAGTTTGGGACGCCTCGTGCAATTGGTCAAAAGAGCTCATTAAAAATTGCATATCGCGCGGAATTTCCGTCATGTTTTTGGCTTTGTACTGATAGCAGGTGTAGATGCTTTTGATAAAAGCCTGAAGTTCATCGCTGCGCTCCAGATGGAGGCGAAATAACTCCCCTTCGTGCCGGCTGAAATACGCCTGGTTTGCAACGGCCTCTTCTATCGCGTTTTCCTCGGCAAGGTTGCGCAGGGTGAGATCTACTACTGAAATGCCAAAAATGTGGGATAACTTTAGCAGGTTGCAGATTTTGGGTTCTGCCGTACCGTTTTCGTATGAAGCGATATTGCCGCGATTCAAGCCGACTTTTTGGGCAAGTTCTTCCTGACTCAGGTTAAACCGGCGCCGCAACGAGCGGAGGTTCTGCGGCAGGAGATGGGAAAACTGGCCGTTTAAAGTATCCATACAATTTATATTGAATGAGCGATCCATACGGTGTTGTTGCGCAAATGCGCTTCGGCTTGCTATCGCATACCTCTTTATACAACACAAAAGCAATTTGGTTGAGAGTTGTTAATAATTTTAACACAAGCATTAATGCAACTCCTTGCTGTATTTTCGCATCTATATGCTTGGAATGTTGTAACTTTGAAACGCAAAAATGCTTACTGCCAGGTTTGAGTACGCATTCTTCTTCTTTTTGATTTTCAACGCATTACCACATCGTCATTTACCTGAACGCCCTACCGACTGCCGCTTTGTCGGTATTTGCTGACAAAACCTGACATAACGTCACGATTTGTCGCGACTGGTACGGTTTTTGTTAATATTCATTCTAAATAGGTAATTTTTTTTGCGAAAATCGCCGATTACCGATAATTTTGTAAATAATAATTACAACATAAAATCACCGACCATGATGATCTATGCCTTGCAGAAAAACCAGATCCAGGAACAACTGGAACGGATCAGCAATTCGCTGCGGGCGTTTTCCCTCAAATTAACGGGGAATAGCGACGATGCGGAAGATTTGTACCAGGATACGGCGCTTCGGATCATCACCAATGCAGATAAGTACCACCCCGGTACGAATTTCAAAGCATGGGCGGTGACCATCATGCGCAATATTTTCATCAATAACTACCGCAAACGCGTGCGCCGCAGTTTGATCATCGACCAAACGCCAAATAGTTATTACCTCAATCAGGGAAGCGAGGGCGTTGGCAATGAAGGAGAAACAAGCGTCACGATTGCTGAGTTAATGCAGATGGTGGATTCGCTGCCCGAAGATTTTCGCAAGCCTTTTATGATGGCTTTCGAAGGTTATAAGTACGACGAGATCGCCGAAGAACTCGATTCCCCCCTCGGCACTATCAAAAGCCGCATCTTTTTTGCCCGCAGGAAGTTGCAAAAGATGTACGAAGACGCGGTCAGAGAAAGAGCATAGTTGAAAGGGAGAGTGTGAGGGGAATCCCTTCATACTCTCCCTCTGCCCCTCTCTCACTCTCCCACCCTCTCACTCTCTTTATTCAAGTACGTTTCCATTTCATAGAGGACGCCTTTCACGGGTATGCGTAGCCAGTCGGGGCGCGCATTCATTTCGTATCCTACTTCATAGATAGCTTTTTCGAGGGTATAGTTTCGCAGCAGCAGGCGCATTTCGGCCTCATCGGCAGGCACGAAGGCTTGTCCGGCAGCTCGATCGAGGTAGGCCGTGAGATAAAAGCGGCTTACGTAGTGGAACCACTGCCGCGCCCATTGTTCGAGCAGGGGCATGTCTTCTTTGCGATAGTTGGGGTTGAGCAAAAGTTGGCCGTATGCTGCATAGTGGAAAGAGCGGATCATGCCGGCCACGTCTTTAAATGGGGTCCGTTTAAGTCGCCGTTCGCTGATGCTAAGCATGGGCTCTCCCTCGAAGTCAATGATAAAAAAGTCGCGACCATTAAACAGTACCTGCCCCAGGTGGTAGTCGCCGTGAATGCGGGTTTTGACCGTATGGATACGACGGCTGTATATTTCTTCAAAACAGCGGAGTATGTCGTCGCGCAAGTCCAGTATTTGCTGGGCTTCAGCAGCCACATGAGAAGGCAGGGCATTGATGCGCCCCGCCAGGGCGCCGAGTTTATCGCTTACCAATTTCCGGTGAACGGCGTAGATGGCGCGCTGATAGTGCTGGGTAAAAGGTTCTGGCCTGAAATCCTGATCGGTATGATCGCTGCTGAGCGCGATATGCATTTCGGCAGTGCGTTGGCCCAGCAATTTGACGCGTTCGTAGGTCACGCTGCCAATAAGTTGTTGCAATTGCTCGGGCAACTGGTCGAAGTAAAGCCGGTCATGGCGCAACAATTCGGGCGGCTCCTGCTGGCGATCGGTTTTGGTCAGCACTTTATCGTAATACCGGCTCAGCACCTCCAGCATGGCGGTCCAGGCTTCGCCCTGGTTGGGGATTTTATTCTGTAGAAGCCCCAAAATTGTGTAGGAGTGATCGCTCAGGTTTTCATATTGTATGCCGCCGCCATAGCGGGGCGAGTTTTCGAAATTGGTTTTTTCAGACAAAAACCGGACTACCTCGAGGTCGGGGTTGATATCGGTATCGAGTTTTCGGTATATTTTAAAGAAGTAGGCGCCATTATAAATAACAGAGGTATTGCTTTGCTCGGCCCTGAGCACTTCCGAGCGCACCTCTGTTGTATCGAGGTCGAAAGCAGTCAGTACTTTACCTGATTCAAATCGCAGCCGTCCCTCGTGAAGATCGATTACCTCGTCGGTTTTGATGAGGCGGAACAATTCGTTGCGGAAGGGTTCGTCATAGATTGCATCGATGAGGATGCCTTCTTTTTGCGGGGTTTTGAGATAACATACCACACTTTGGGGTTCATTTTTTAAGAAATGAACAATGCGTTCGGCTTGATCGATAAAAGTGAGGGGTAGGAAATAGGTTTCGGGAAGGCCGTCGGTATAGCGCACCTCGATATTCATGAGATAGGCCTTCACCTCGTTTACGTCAATGGCCGGTTGCCGGCAGACATCGACAGACACCAGGCTTTTCGATTTGCCGCCAAACCACCTGCACGAACGCATGTAGCCGGGCAAAACGCGTTTTTCGAGTAGTCTTTTAGCCGAATAATCGCTAAAGAAAGCGGGCCATTCCGCTTCAACAGCCAATTCAGGAATAGCGCGTTCTTTAGGAATTTCCTGGTTTTCTTCTCCTTTTTCAAGTAGCAACCAATAATAGCCGTAAGGGCCTAAAGTAAACTGGTATTTGTCTTCGCCTATTTCAAAAAAGCGGTTTTGGCTGAAAATCTCGACAGGCTTGACGCCCTGAAAATCGCTCAGGTCGATGGCGGCGGCCTGGGAGAATTTCGACAAATTAGTGACGACCAGTATGCTTTCGCCTTCAAAGGTGCGCAGGAAAGCCAGGATTTTACTATTGCCTGCGTTGAGGAAAGTAGTGACTCCGTAGTTAAACGCTTTGAGGCGTTTGCGCATGGCAATCACGTTTTTGGTCCACCACAACAGGGAGTTGGGGTTTTGATTCTGTAACTCAACGTTGGTAGTTTCATAGCGATACATAGGGTCGCGGATAACCGGCAAGTATAGTTTTTGCGGGTTAGCGGTAGAAAAACCGGCATTTTGATCTGAATTCCATTGCATTGGCGTTCTTACGCCGTTGCGGTCGCCGAGAAAAATATTATCGCCCATGCCTATTTCGTCGCCGTAATAGATTACCGGCATGCCGGGCAAAGAAAAGAGCAGGCTGTTGAGTAATTCGATTTTGCGACGGTCGTTACCCAGGAGCGGCGCCAATCGCCTTCGTATACCTTTATTGATACGGGCGCCGTGGTCTTGGGCAAAAACGCGATAGAGGTAGTCGCGCTCTTCTTCCGTAACCATTGATAACATCAGGTCGTCGTGGTTGCGGAGGAACAGGGCCCACTGGCAGCTATCGGGGATGGGGGGAGTTTGCTCAAAAATATCGATAACAGGATAGCGGTCTTCGGTTTGCAACGCCATATAGAGGCGGGGCATGAGGGGGAAATGAAAGTTGATATGGCATTCATCGCCGGCGCCGAAATACTGTGCGGCTTCTTCAGGCCACAGGTTGGTATCGGCCAGGAGGATGCGGCCCGGATACCATTCGTCAATATAATGGCGCAGCGATTTGATATAGTCGTGAACTTCGGGCAGGTTTTCGCAATTGGTGCCCTCGCGCTGAAAAATAAAAGCAACGGAAGACAGCCGCAGGCCGTCAACACCCATTTCCAGCCAAAAGTCGATAATTTTGCGTATTTCTTCGCGCACCAACGGGTTATTGTAATTCAAATCGGCCTGATGGCTATAGAATCGATGCCAGTAATATGCCTTTGCGGTATTGTCCCATTCCCAGTTGGAAGATTCATAATCATTAAATAAAATACCCGCATCGGCATAGCGTTCCGGGGTGTCGCTCCAGATGTAGTAGTCGCGCTCAGGTGAAAATGGGGGCGCATGCCGGGCGCGTTCAAACCAGGGATGTTTTACGGAGGTATGGTTAACAATGAGGTCGATTACGATGTGCATTCCGCGTTTGTGCGCTTCGTCGAGCAGCCGGCGGAAATGATCCATGGTGCCGTAATCGGTGTGAATGGCGTAATAGTCGGCGATATCATACCCGTCATCGCGCAGGGGGGAGGTATAAAAAGGGAGCAAAGACAGACAGGTAACGCCCAGGTCTTCGAGATAATCGAGTTTGCGTATCAATCCGTTGATATCGCCGATACCGTTGCCGTCGCTGTCAAAAAAAGAGCGAATGTGCAGGGCATAACAAATGGCGCCTTTATACCAGAAAGGGGTTGCGGTAGACATAAACAGGTCATCCCAGGCTTTTCATCTGGGATGACCGTAAGATAAAACGTATTTTGCACTTCACATTCTATGAGTGCCTATTTATTGTTTCAGCCAGCGAAGCATTTCGGGGGGGCTGCCTGCTGAGTTTATCTGGAGTAGGTACATCCCCGCGGGCCAGTTACTGCAATCGATTTCACACTGGTTGGTTACATCTGTAGTGGCGCTATAGCATAATCGCCCATTTAAGTCAAGTACCATAAGCGTGCGTTGTGCTGCGTTGTCAAATAATATATTCAGCTTGTCATTTGCAGGATTGGGGAATAAAATGGCGCTGGTTGTTAAAGGAGTGAAAGTGCCCACCGACAAAGGACGTTCGCAGGTTGGCGCTGTGCTGCTGTACCAATCGCGTAGCCAGTCTACTTCTTCATACATAGCGCCAATATGATCGAGCCAATAGGATGGATCGGGATGGAGGTGGAAAGCCAGGGCATAGTCGAGTTGTATCTGTTGGCCTGGAGATATATAACCTAATTGGGTATTTAGCAAAGTTCGATAATCAACATACTGAATAGTGGAGTTGAGTTGCATCATCGACCAGTTATTGGGATTTCGCGGGTCGCCACTATACAGGAAGCTAGTAAGTGGCCCTGCTCCCTGATAACCATTATCTCCAAAAGTCATCGGCGAGCCGTCGCGCCAGAATCCGCGCAATGAATGGTAGTATTCCAAGGGTGAGGCTGGGTCGGTGAGCGGCCAGGGTACATTACCTACGCTGGGGTTGTTGAAAGCAATAAAGTTGCTGATTGGCCGGTTCAATAACACAATAGATTGTACAGGAATCTGATTGCAGAAAGCAGCGATATTGTTTTGACAGGAACATGCAATACCGTCAACATTATCGGCATTGTAAATAAAGCAGGCATTGCCGGCGGGATAACTACCTATAAAATCGTCGATATAACATCCCAGATCGGGATCGCTCCAAAATCCGGCATAGGCATCGGTTAGCGGCGTTGCGCCTAAATAGGTAAGATCGAAACGCAAAAAAACCGAGCGGTTGAGCGGCGAGTTTCCTGTGCAGTTGTAAATCCAGGCTGTTTGAGCAATCTGTAACCCAATTTCGGAAGTATTATATACGCACCAGTAGATTTGATGAGGAGGAATCTCTGCCAGCCCTATGTCGGGATAATCGCCGTCAAGAGGGTTGTAGGCGCCGTCGCCGTTGTAATCAAAAAAAGGGGCGAGTTTTATATCGTTGTATGGCATTGGGAAGCCGTTATAGGCTTCAAAATGAGGGTTATTACGGGCAGGCCAGGCCATGACGGCTTCCTGCGGCTGGTCAATGACGCCATTGTCAGCCCAGTCGGTCAGGTGGCTCTCAATCTCTTGCGCGCTCACCGTCCATAGCCGGTTAAAATTGGCGCACACGGGCTGTTCTGCCTGCCCTGTTGCGGGATTCAGCGGGCCCGCAACATAAGCGCCCTGCGGCCATCCATACGTAGGCGCTACCAGTTTGATTTCGCCCTGGCTATTTTGCGCGCCAAACCACAAGCTGGAAGAATAGATTGTTGCCGCCTCCGAGTTGCCACCCGATGTATCTGTACCAACAAACAACGAGGCTCCTGTATCGTCGATAAACAGGTAGCCAGTGTTAGAAATAGCGGCTTTCAATGTGGGACTTTCAAGATAAGCGCTCGACGACGCGTTAGTGCAATTGGCGGTTTGAGCAACAACCTGTAATTCCACCATTGAAAAAGATAGCAGGAGTAGGAGTAATAGTTGATTATGCATAACTCGATGTTTTTTGCTAAATAATATAATAAAAACAAACGGGTTATGCCAAAAAAAGGGCAATAGTCAGGATTCTGATTCAAAAATGATGCGCAAAGCGCGCACCGGGGGGCCGGGTGCAGCGCCAAAACATACTATGAGAATTTATAGCAAAGATATGAAAAAACAGTTATACGTTGTAGGTTGTAGGTTGTAGGTTGTAGGTTTAGGTTGTAGGTTGTAGGTTTAGGTTGTAGGTTGTAGGTTGTAGGTTGTTTATAGGTTTATGAGTTTATAAGTTTATGAATAAGAGTGGACTATAAACCTATAAACCTATAAACGAACAGAGAGATAACCTACAACTCACTCCGGCGCCTGTAGATTAAAGTCATTGAGAAAACCGGTATGGAAGTTGCCATTGCGGAAATTCTCGTCTTTCATGAGGCGTTGGTGAAAAGGCACGGTGGTTTTGATACCTTCAATGATAAACTCATCCAGTGCGCGTTCCATTTTTTTGATACATTCTTCACGGGTGCGGGCCCGGCATATCAGCTTGGCGATCATAGAATCGTAGAAAGGCGGGATGGTATAACCGGCATAGACGTGGGTATCGACGCGAACGCCGTGGCCTTTGGGCGTATGCAAAGAAGAAATGCGGCCCGGGCTGGGTCTGAAATTATTAAAAGGATCTTCTGCGTTAATCCGGCACTCGATAGCAAACATCTCGGGGTAGTAATTTTGGCCTGAGAGGGGTTCGCCCATGGCGATTTTGATTTGCTCCTTGATGAGGTCGTAGTCGATCACTTCTTCCGTAACGGGGTGTTCCACCTGAATACGGGTATTCATTTCCATGAAATAGAAATTGCGGTACTTATCAACCAGGAATTCGATAGTGCCCACGCCTTCATAGTTAATGGCCTCACCGGCCTTGACGGCTGCGTCGCCCATTTTCTGGCGCAGTTCGTCGGTCATGAATGGCGAGGGAGATTCCTCCACGAGTTTTTGGTGCCGGCGCTGGATAGAGCAATCGCGTTCCGACAAGTGGATCACCTTGCCGTATTGATCGCCCACCACCTGGAATTCGATATGGCGAGGTTCTTCGATAAACTTCTCCATATAGATGCCGTCATTGCCGAAAGCTGCCTTAGCTTCCTGGCGGGCCATGCTCCAGTTGTTTTCGAAGTCCTTTTCGTCCCATACTACGCGCATACCTTTGCCGCCGCCGCCTGCGGTAGCTTTGAGGATGACGGGGTATCCGATATCTTTGGCGAGTTTAATGCCTTGTTTAACGTCTTTGAGCAGTCCGTCAGAGCCGGGAATACAGGGGACGCCGGCCTTGATCATCGTTTCCTTGGCGGTAATTTTATCGCCCATTTTGCGGATTTGCTCGGGAGTGGGGCCGATAAATTTGATACCGTACTGGGCGCATACCTCTGCGAAGTCGGCGTTTTCAGCCAGGAAGCCATAGCCGGGGTGGACGGCGTCGGCGTTGGTGATCTCCACGGCGGCCATCAGGCGGGGGATGCTGAGGTACGACTCGGAGGAGGCGGGAGGGCCGATACAGACGGCTTCGTCGGCGAAGCGCACGTGCAGGCTATCGCGGTCGGCGGTAGAATAGACGGCGACGGTTTTGATACCCATTTCGCGGCAAGTGCGAATGATGCGCAAGGCGATTTCGCCGCGGTTGGCGATCAATATTTTTTCGAACATACCAATAACGATTATTGAGAACACATTGCGGGGTTGTCACTAGCGCCGGAGCGCTGATGTCGGGGGCCCGTCAATAGTATGGATACGGCCAATTAACCTTTGGGGTCGACGAGGAAAAGCACCTGGTCGTATTCAACGGGTTGGGCGTCTTCCACCATTACCTTAACCACGCGGCCGCTGATTTCCGATTCAATTTCGTTAAACAGCTTCATCGCTTCCACGATACAAACCACTTGTCCGGCCTCGATCAGATCGCCAACTTTTACATAAGGCGGTTTATCGGGTGAAGACGAGCGGTAGAACGTGCCTACCATAGGCGATTTCACGGCCAGGTATGCGCCTTCATTGCCTGCAGACTGTGTGGGCGCTTCGCTTTCGCCTGCGGGGGCGGGTTGCGAGGCTGCCTTGGGAGCTGCGGGCGGCGTGGCCGGCGCGATTATGGTTGGTGGCGCGATGGGCGCCGGAATGTCAGCGGAGGGAGGCGCAACGAAAAAGCCGCCCCCTTTACCCTGGCTATAATGCCGGGTGCGAATGAGCAGCTCGAATTCACCTTCTTTAATCTTGACCTCTGAGAGATCAGATTTGCTGACCATGCGAATGAGTTCCTGGATATCCTTGAAAGTCATAGACTTACTGTTTTACACGTTCCATATAAGCGCCCGTCTCGGTGTCGATTTTGATCAGATCGCCCGCTTCGACAAACAGGGGTACGCGCACATCGGCGCCAGTTTCCACTTTTGCCGGTTTGAGCGTGTTGGTAGCGGTATCGCCACGAAGGCCGGGTTCAGAATAAGTAACCTCTAAGATAACATATTGCGGCATATTTACCGTAAGGGGAATTTCTTTTACTGCATGAAAAACCACTTCTACCTGCGTGCCTTCTTTGAGGAGGTTGGGGCGTTCGAGCATATCTTCCGACAGCGTCACCTGGTCGTAGGTTTCATTATCCATAAAGTGATAGCCGCCTTCATCGGCGTAGAGGAACTGATAGTTTCTGCGTTCTACCCGCACATCGTCTACCTTGTGGCCTGCCGGGATATTCTGTTCGATCACTCTGCCATTGGTGAGGCTTTTCAGTTTCACGTATACAAATGCGGCGCCTTTGCCCGGCTTCACGTGTTGAAATTCCACAATGACATAGGTATCATTGTTCATTTCAAGACACATGCCTTTGCGGATATCTGAAGTCGTTGCCATTGAGAAATGCTTTTTTCAGTAAAATATTTAATTATAAAAAAAATCAATAAGCCCATTTTACATAGATAGCGCCCCAGGTGAAGCCGCCGCCGAAAGCCGTGAGGATGATATTATCGCCCTTTTTGAGTTGGCTTTCGTAATCCCACAGGCACAAAGGCAGCGTACCTGCCGTAGTGTTGCCGTAGCGGTGAATATTGACCATCACCTTATCGGCGGGGAAATCGGTCATTCTCGAAACGGTTTCGATTATTCGCTTATTGGCCTGGTGGGGTACCAGCCAGGCTACGTTGTGCGAATCGAGGCTGTTTCGTTCCATAATTCTGAGCACTACATCCGACATACCCTCTACTGCGGCTCTGAACACGGGTTTGCCATTTTGATACACAAAATGTTCGCGCGACAGCACCGTATCGACTGTTGGGGGATAGCGGGAGCCCCCTGCTTTTTGATGCAGGTAATGTTGGCCCGAGCCGTCGCTGTGATGGATATAATCGATTACGCCATAGCCTTCGGTATTGGGTTCGAGCAGGACTGCGCCGGCGCCGTCGCCGAAGATCACGCAAGTCGTGCGATCAGTATAATCTATGATAGACGACATCTTGTCGCCTCCTACAACTATTACCTTTTTGTGGTTGCCCGACTCCACAAATTTCGCGCCGGTAGTCAGGGCATATAAAAATCCCGAGCACGCCGCGCCGATATCGAAGCAGAACGCATTTTTGATGCCTACCGCGTCGGCAATGATATTGGCCGTATCGGGGAAAGGCATATCGGGGGTGATGGTAGCGCAAATCACCAGGTCGATTTCAGCAGGATCGGTATTGGTTTTCTCGAGCAAGCCTTTAACTGCTTCAATACCCATAACGGAAGTGCCTTGGCCTTCACCTTTTAAAATCCTGCGCTCTTTGATACCTGTACGTTCTGTGATCCATTCGTCGTTGGTATCTACGAGCGATTCCAACTCTTTGTTAGTCATCACATAATCGGGCACGTATCCCTGAACGCCTGTGATTGCTGCATAAATTTTGGACATAAAAGCCATTTTTGTAAAAAACCGGCGCAAGGTATAAAAAATAGCTGACTTTAACGCTTGTTGGGGCGGTATGTTGGGGCAGAGGCTTAAAAAAAGCGATTACAGGGTTATTAAGCCCCATTATTCAGCCTGATAGGATTCCTGTGAATTGCGGGGAGAAGGGCTTGAAACGGCCCAAAGTCCGGCAAAGGTAATGAGAGCATTCAACGCCAGGATCAGGAAGCCGAAAGTAAACCCATGAAACCACCCTGCGGAATTTTTATCGAGTATATAACTTAATACAGGCGCCAGCAAGCAAATGGCAACGACCCAGGGGCCCATACCTGGTTTAATGGTTCGGCGGGTAAGTATGCCAAATGCGAACAAGCCCAAAAGGGGGCCGTAGGTATAACCCGCCGCTTTGAACAACTGGTTGATCACCGCGCTGTTGTTGAGCGAACCGAAAAAGACGACAATCGCCAGCAACAAGAAAGACATGCCGATATGAACCCTGGTGCGAATGCGTTTCTGTTCAGGGTCTGATTGCCCCTTTTTCTCAAAGTTCAGAAAGTCGACGCAAAAAGAAGTAGTAAGCGCCGTTAGCGTAGAGTCTGCGCTCGAATAGGCTGCGGCAATAATGCCTAATATGAAAATGATGCCTGCAGCCGGCGGCAGGTGTTGAATGGCTATTGTCGGGAATAGCTGATCGGATTGAGCTGGTTTTTCGAGCCCCACATTTGCGGCATACAAGTATAACAGTGCGCCTAATGCCAAAAACAACAGGTTGACCAAGGCCAGCATGCCGCTAAATGTGAACATGTTTTTTTGGGCGTCGCGCAAGGAGCGACACGAGAGGTTTTTCTGCATCATATCCTGATCAATGCCCGTCATGACAATAGTGAT
The DNA here is from genome assembly GCA_036741235.1 of Saprospiraceae bacterium. Taxonomy (GTDB): domain Bacteria; phylum Bacteroidota; class Bacteroidia; order Chitinophagales; family Saprospiraceae; genus JABWBR01. The sequence goes on from DAINSQ010000003.1 coordinate 38,517, forward strand.
CAGGGCCCCGCTGATAAACTGCTTGAAAAAATTGTTGGGGTCGTTCCAGCCGCCTTTAAAGAAAAACACCTGGGAGTATTCGCTGTGGCGGATCATCTTGACAAGGCCGCCTAAATCGGTTTCCAGCGCTTGCCCGATGATGATAATGGTGAGGATCACAGAGCCGATCATGCAGACAGTTTGCAAGGTGTCGGTCCACACAATTGTTTTTATGCCTCCGCGATATGTATACACCCAGATGAGCGACAAGGTTATAACCACGGTAGCCCAGAATGGTATGCCGTAGTAGTCCATGACAAATTTTTGCATCACCATCGCCACCAGAAATAACCGGAAAGAAGAACCTATGGCTCGCGACAGGATAAAAAACGCAGCGCCCGTTTTGTAGGCGTGCCAACCCAGGCGTTGCTCCAGATAACCGTAAATGGAAGTCAGATTAAGCCTGTAATATATAGGTAGCAACACGGTAGCGATGATAGCATACCCTACGAGATAGCCCAGAACGATTTGAAAATAGGAGAAAGCCTGATTTTCGGCGCCGGCGCCCACTGCGCCGGGTATGGAAATAAAGGTTACGCCCGACAAGGAAGCGCCTATCATGCCGAAAGCCACTACAAACCAGGGAGATTTACGACCGGCAAGAAAGAAGTTGGCATTGCTGGAATCCTTGCCGGTAACCCAGGAAACGATGATTAGCAGAGCAAAATACGCGGCGATGATGCCAAGAATAAGGGCCGGTGTTAATTGTTCAATCATAGTTTTGGCGCCGGTTGTTGTGGCAAACCGGTAGCGGGGCAAAGATAGTAATTTTTGGACAACGACAGGTTCACTTCATCAGCATATCGCTTAGAAGCGCCGCAGCGTAAGGCGAGTTGTAACCGCGAAGGCCTTCGCCGGTAGCGGGATGATAACACTCGAATATGCCCTGGTCATTGGCCAGGGCCAAGGTATCATTTTTCACGCGGGCAGCGGCCTCGTACATATCGTACCGCAACAGCCCCTGGTATAACATCCAGTTGCTAAACAGATCAATTGCCGTATGGCCGGTAGCGCTGTCTTCTCCGGGCAACATGGCGGCCAGATAGCGTTCTTGCTGCCAGGCGCCTTTTTCGAGGTGCTGGAGCAGGCGCTCTGCTTGTTCCTGGGTGGGTATTTCAGCCAGCATCGGCAACAGGGCCCCCAGGTATCCCGTCGGTATTTGGGATTTGCCGTGCAAGTCGTAAGGCAAATACAACCCGAGGCGATCATTCCACAAGTATTCATTCATGGCATAAATAGACAACTCGTGCCATTGTATCAGCGCGGTCAGGTCTTGTTTGAGCGCCTGGCCGATTTGGATAAGGGCTTCATTCGACCAAATCAATAAAGTATTGAATACCGGATCAATCCGGGCCGCGCCGGTTTGCCAAACGGTATTAAAGGGCCATCCGAGCCGGGCAGGATCGTTTGTGACCGCCAGACAGGCATCCAGCGGATCGAAGGTATCGTACAGACTTGTAAGGTATTGCAACAGGCGTTCAAACGCTTCGTGTAAAAAGGAGGTCGGTACTTTCTTTGACCTGACCATACTGAATATCCGCAGCAGCAATCCGCCGTGAACGGGCAATTGCCTCGTTTGCGAATTAATGGCTACGGGGATTTCATCCAATATTTTATCGCAATACGCCGGTATCAGCGACGGCTCGGCATACGCGGCGCCCAATGCCAATATAGCCGCGCTATGCCAGGCAGGCCCTGCCGGCTCCTGGTGGCCGTCGGATACGGCCATCGCCTGCACGATCAACTTGTGTGATATTTCCTGAAGCTTGGTGCGCAAAATAAATATTTTCTCCTGCCGAATTTCTCATTCGGGAGGCGCCAGTAATTGTTGGAATAGGCGAACTGGATTGGCGTATAAATAAATACAGGGGGGGATGCGTTATGCAAAAATACATATTCTTCTGTATTTTTCGCGAAATAATAATAACCGCTCAACTATGCGTACTCAATCAAACCCTTTTGCCAGACTATTCCTGGCAATGCCTGCTTTGGCGTTTTACCTCACTTTTGCCCACGCTCAACAAGCCATGCCGCCCTTTGTAGAAGTTGCAGCCTCTGCAGATAGCCTTATCGAGCCCGACGAGTTGTTGTACAGCATTTTGCTCAATCCCAACGCCATCTACGGCTATGCCCAGGAGGATTATTATTCTGAAAATATTCAACAGGAAAGAGAAGCGCAAATGCAATTGAAGCGCCAACAAGCTCAGAATAAGCTACAGGAATTATTTAAACAAGCCGGGATCACCGACAAACAATTGATCAACGACCCCTACTCACTCGACGATCCCAATACGGCGATGTACCGCGCCTATAATGTTCGGTTTTCCAATAAGCAGCAGTTGGAAAAGCTGGTCAAATTACTGCAAGGCAATGAATTGTATACGGGCCGGGTGGCGGATATGGAAAGCTCCAAAAAAACGGCAGTATACGATGCCTTAACGGCCATTGCCCTCAAAAAGGCCAGGGATAAAGCCGCCAAAATGGCTAAAACCCTCAACCTCAACATTGGCCCAGTATTGGAGATAGTAGAACTCAACCCGGAGGTGTATACTACGCCCAATGTCAATTATAATTTGCAATACCACAACGACGCCGTGCAATACGCTGTGGATCCCAGCCAATACCAATATATGATCAAGGCGAAAGCGACCGTCAGGGTTAAGTTTGCATTGCAATAAGTTAGTGACCTGGACTTTGGCCCAAACGGCTAAAGTCCAGGTCATACGCTGTATAAAATAGCTGCGGGGTGTTGAACTACCAAATCCGGTACCCTACCGTAACGCCCAGACGGAAATCGAGGTAGGAAAGTGCGCGCAGCGCCTGCCGAAGGTCTGTGTCGTTGAAGGAAGCGCCGATGATGATGTTTTTACCAAGTCCGCCGTAAGTTTCAAAAACAAAGCCGCCTTCCGTGACCAGCTTCCAGCCCAGCGTGCCGCCCAGGGCCATCTTGTCGATACTGGCGGCATGGCCGAATTCATCGGAGCGAAACTCAGCGCTGCCGCCCTTGAGATAACCGCCGGCGAAAAATCCGTCGGCATCGCGGCGCGGGGCGAAGTAACGCCGGTATTCAGCCACTACGCCGGTATTGCGAAAAGCATAATTGCCCCCATCAATATTGACGTTCAGCCAGGAGTGGTTGATGCCGACGCCGATACCATCATTGGGAGTAGGACTGTATTCGTAAAAAAGTCCGGGCGTTTTAACCAGCATACCCGCTGCGTTGAATTTCAGGTCGTGATGTTGAGCTTGCGCAAATATGGCAGGCAAGAGAATGGCAAGGGTCAGGAGCAGTCGTTTCATGGTTTTGTTTTTGATGTGTTTTATGAGGATACAACGCATCGCTATCAACGGTTATGTACAGCCCGCCGGAGATTTAAGCATTCTTTAGTATCTTCTTAAGTTTATTTTAAAACCCCGGCCCGGGCTTGAACACAACCCCTCTTTTCTGGTTTATCTGGCATGAAAAATATTGTAATCATCGGCGCTTCTTCCGGTATTGGGCTGGAATTGGCCGCCCAGCTGTCCAAAGCGGGCCATAACGTATACGGCACTTACAACAAAAATGCCAATAGCAGCCCAAATGGGCAGGTAGCAATGCATCACCTCGACGTATTGTCGGAATCTCCGGATCTGAGCTTTGCGCCCGAGCAGGTCGACGGACTCGTATACTGCCCGGGCAGCATTCAGCTCAAGCCGTTTAACCGAATTACGCCCGAAGCATTTCTGGCCGACTATCAGTTGCAAGTGATCGGCGCCATTAAAGTTATACAGGCTTTACTGCCCAAACTCAAAAAGTCGGAACAGGCCGCTATCGTACTTTTCTCTACCGTAGCCGTACAAACAGGATTCAACTTTCACACGCAGGTTGCGGCTTCCAAAGGCGCCATTGAAGGCCTTGCCCGGTCGCTGGCAGCCGAATTGGCGCCAAAAATAAGGGTAAACTGCATTGCTCCCTCGCTTACCGATACGCCGCTGGCCGCCGGATTGTTGTCTACCGACGAAAAAAGAGAGGCCAACGCCCAGCGCCATCCGCTGAAAAAAATCGGCAGCGCCCGGGACATTGCCAATATGGCCAGGTTCCTGCTGAGCGACGAAAGCGCCTGGATGACCGGACAGGTGATGCACGTAGACGGGGGCATGTCGGCAATAAAAGGATAATTCGATTTTATGCTCAGTGCCGAAGACATAGACCGCATCATAGAGATGGCCTGGGAAGACCGCACCCCCTTCGAGGCCATCGAAGCCCAGTTTGGATTGCCCGAAATGGAAGTGGTAAAGCTAATGCGCAGCCAACTTAAACACACCAGTTTCAAGCTATGGCGCAAAAGGGTGCACAGCGGCGTCAGCCAAAAACACCGGTTGCGGCGCAACGCCGAAATCAATCGCTTCAAATGCGACCGGCAGCGCGCTATTTCTAATAATAAAATCAGCAAGCGCTAAATATTTGCCGGCCGACTCGCCACAACAGGTAAGCATACCCGCCAGGTTTCTTCTCAAATCTGTGCCATACAACAGACACAAACACTGTTCTCTTTTTATTATGTTTGCAATGTAGCATTATCTTACATGCTCTCATTAACATCAATATTATGCTGAATAGCCGATATTCAAATTTAAGGCAACTTGCCGGCGAGCTTGCATCGCATTACCAGCAGAACAAGCCGTTCCCCAACATGTACGTCGACAATTTTTTCGACGAGGCGTTTCTCGAATCCGTGCTTGCCGAATTTCCCGACGTGAGCAAGTTGAAAGACAATATTCACTACGCCAATCCCAACGAGGACAAATACGCTACCAAGGGCGAGTATCCCTTTGGCGAAAAAACGAAGCAGCTGGTGCATTTCCTCAATTCACAGCCTTTCCTCGAATTTTTGCAGCAGGTCACCGGTATACAAGAAACCCTGATTCCCGACCCGTATTTCGAGGGGGGCGGATTTCACGAGATTAAACCGGGGGGATATTTGAAGTTGCACGTCGACTTTCACAAGCACCGCAGTATGCACCTCGACAGGCGGCTCAATTTGTTGATTTATTTAAACAAAGACTGGGAAGAAGCATACGGCGGCCATTTTGAGCTGTGGGAAAAAGATATGAGCGCCTGTGTTGTCAAAATATTGCCGGTATTCAACCGGATTGCCATGTTTTCGACTACCGACGACTCCTGGCACGGCCACCCCAACCCGCTCACCTGCCCGCCCGACAGAAGCCGGAAGTCGCTGGCCTTGTATTATTACACCAACGGCCGGCCCGAACACGAAATCAACGCATCCGACAAAAACCGGATCACGACTACTTTTAAAGGCCGTAAAGGGGAAGACAACTGGCGCATGGCGTTTTACAACGGCGCCGTCAACTTTGCCAATGCCATCCTGCCCGACGCTTTGGTGCGTTTTATTAAATCAAAAAGAAATACCTAGTATCTCTGTGCGGCAGGCTATTGAGGGAGTTTTAGTTTAAAGACTCTTATGTTGTCGGCTTCCAATAGCATCGTATCCAGAAATGGTTGTACGTCTTCGCGTTCGTCCACTATTCTGGAGTCGGAATACAAGTAGCGGGCGCCGTAATTTTTGATCATATCTTCGATCCAGAGGCTGGGCAGGTCATTATTTCTAAAAATAAATCCCTGTTTGTCGAGCATATAGGGAAAATGCACGTTTGATTCGTCATTGATCATAATACACCGCTCATTGTCGGGCGCTACCTGCTTCAGCGCCTGTTGGTAGCGGTACAGGTTGGGGTTGTAACCCGATTTTTCCACGCGCCATTGAGGAGTCATCACAATGACGGCGCCGGCCAGCGCCAGGGGCATGATCGAGCCCGTTACCCAATTTCGCCGTTCGCCGGCTTTTTCCACCAGGCGTCGAACGCCGACCATGGCTACTACGTACATCCACGGCAAAAATGGCAGCAGATAATAATCGTGGTACGACCTGATGGCATTGAGTTGCAAAAGCAGGTAAACCAGCGTAATGACCATCAGTGTGTCTATCCACCACCGCCCCCCCGGCAGTTTGCGGATATGTGAAAACCCGATAAAAAACGGAGGCACCAGGATAGGTGTCAGCATGATCAGCGGGAAATTTTTATAAACATACACCCATAAGATGCCCAGCAGATGGCCCCAGGGCATATCCGTGCCAAATATTCCGCTGAGAATGGGGTTGCCTTGCCAGGTGGGCATTACCCAGGCGTACCAGGCCAGTGCGGGGGTTACTACCAACAGTTGGATAAAGGCCCCCACAAAATTGCGAAAGGTGAGCCCTTTTTCTGCTCGCCAGGCGCGCAGGAATACCCCTATACTCACCACTGAATACATGAGGTATTGCAGCTTGACCAAAGTAGCGATCAGCAATAACAGCGCTGCCGGCAGCAGTAAAGTCCATTTACTGCGCTGTTGGTCATAGCGAAGCATAAAATATAGGTACCAAATGGAGGCTGAAAACGCCATCAAATCAGGTATAGGCGCCATCAGGTAATTGTGCACGATGGGAGCAAACAGCATCAATACGGCCCCCACTCCAGCCAGCCAGTCGTCAAATTCCAGTTGCTTCAACAGCTTGAAAAAGCCCCAAACGCCCCACAAACAGATCAGCCAAACGCACAGGCGCACTACCAGCAGGTGTTCGCCGGTCAGCTTCATGACCATGGCAATGCCCCACTGCATCAACGGAAATTCCGAGCGGAAAATATTATCGGCGCCCCCGTTGAAATGGTTGATCCTCGGATTGAGGATGTTGGCGTCGTGGCGGTAAAAATTGCGGATATTCAGCATCGTCTGCATCTGCCGCCACGAATGCCCCCCCTTGATTTCGGAATAAAACCAAAGGCGGTGAAACGCCAGGCTGACCAGTATGGCTGCCGCTATAAGTAGCTGGTGTGGGCGAAAAGGTAGTTTCATTCCGGGGTAAAGGCAGTTGTGTAATTAAAATTAAGAATGAAGAATCCAACATCAAACATCAAGCGTTCCGCTCAACAGCGATTCCCAGTTTCAAATCGCCGCTCAATTCCATTTCTTCCGCATGGCTTACCTCGTCGGCCAGGTTGATCTGCACGGCCAGGGTTTCGCTTTTGATATAATCGCCAAACTTTTCGATGGCGGTCAGGATGGCGTCGTGGCGTTCCAACGTGACCACAATGCGGTCGGTGACATTAAAATCGCGGTCTTTGCGGATATTCTGGATGCGGTTCACCAGGTCGCGGGCCAGGCCTTCGGCGATCAGCGATTCGTCGAGCGTGATGTCGAGGGCTACCGTGAGGGCGCCGTCGGTGGCTACCTGCCAGCCGGGGATATCCTCGGCGGTGATTTCTACGTCTTCGAGGCTGAGCTCGTAGGTTTCGCCGTCAATTTGCAGGGCGTAGCGGTTGTCCTTTTCGATGCGGTTGATATCGTCTTGCGACCAGTTAGCGATGAGGTCGGTGGCGGCTTTCATGTGTTTGCCCAGGCGTTTGCCGAGGGTTTTGAAGTTGGGCTTCACCTTTTTGCTCACCAGGCCGGATGTATCCGACACATATTCTAGCGCTTTGACGTTTACTTCGGCCAGGACGAGGTCCTTAACTTCTTCCACCTGTGTCTGGAAGTTTTCGTCGAGGATCGGCAGCAGTACTTTTTGCAGGGGTTGGCGTACGCGGATTTTTTCTTTTTTGCGCAAGCTCAACACCAGCGAAGAGATGCGCTGGGCGTAGTCCATGCGTTGTTCGAGTTCCTGGTCGATGACGTCTTCTTCTGCTTTGGTAAGCAGCGAGAGGTGTACCGAATCGTAGGCCAGCGGCGTACCGAGTTGGCGGGCGCGTTCGCGCACGGGGTTGCTGAGGTTGCGATACAGCCAGTCGGCAAAAAACGGCGCTACCGGGGCCATGAGTTGGGCCACGACCATCAGGCATTCGAACAAGGTTTCGTAGGCGGCTTTTTTGTCGGCAGACATTTCGCCGCGCCAGAATCGCCTTCTCGACAGGCGCACGTACCAGTTGCTGAGGTGTTCGTCGACGAAGTTTTCTATAGCGCGCGCCGCGCGGGTGGGCTCGTAGTCTTCGTAGCTTTCCGTCACCTCTTTGATCAGGCTGTGCAGTTTGGAGATGATCCAGCGGTCCAGTTCGGGGCGCTCTTTTACCGGAATCACGTTCATCTCGTCGATTGTAAATTGGTCGACATTTGCGTAAAGCGCAAAAAACGAGTAGGTATTGTAGAGCTTGCCGAAAAACTTGGTGCGCACCTCTGCTACGCCTTCGAGGTCGAAGCGGAGGTTGTCCCAGGGCTGCGAGTTGGAGATCATGTACCAGCGCGTGGCGTCGGCGCCGTAGGTAGCGATAGTAGAAAATGGGTCGACGGCGTTGCCGAGGCGTTTCGACATCTTGTGCCCGTTTTTGTCGAGCACGAGGCCGTTGGACACCACGTTTTTAAAGCTCACGCTGTCGAATGCCATCGTGGCGATGGCGTGCAGGGTATAAAACCAGCCCCGCGTTTGGTCGACGCCTTCGGCGATGAAGTCGGCGGGGAAGTTTTGCTTGAATTTTTCCTGGTTTTCAAACGGGTAATGCCATTGGGCATAGGGCATAGCGCCCGAATCGAACCACACGTCGATGAGGTCGGCTTCGCGGTGCAGGGGCGTGCGGCCGTCTTTGCCCACGAGCACGATGCGGTCGATATAGGGGCGGTGCAGGTCGCCGGGTAAGGTCTGCGACAAGCCCAAGGCCTTGTTGGCTTTGTCCAGTTCCTCCTGTAGTTGGGCCAGCGAGCTGATGCAGATTTCTTCCGAGCCGTCTTCCGAGCGCCAGATAGGCAGCGGTACGCCCCAGAAGCGGGAGCGGGAGAGGTTCCAGTCCTGGAGATTCTCCAACCACTTGCCAAAGCGGCCTTCGCCGGTGGCGGCGGGTTTCCAGTTGATGGTTTTGTTGAGCTCAAACATACGCTCTTTCATAGCCGAAGCGCGGATAAACCAGCTGTCGAGCGGATAATAGAGCACGGGTTTGTCGGTGCGCCAGCAGTGGGGGTAGTTGTGCACGTATTTTTGCACATTGAAGGCGTAGCCCTCCTGCTTCAGTTTCACAGCGATATCGATATCGACGCTTACGTAATCGGGATCGTCGGTATAGTTCTTGACAAAGCGGTTGGAAAACTCGCCGACATGGTCTTTGAACTTGCCCTGTTTGTCTACCAGCGTCAGCGCGCCGATGCCGTTGGCTTTGGCCACGCGCATGTCGTCGGCGCCGAAAGAGGGAGCCGTGTGCACCACGCCGGTGCCGTCTTCGGTGGTCACAAAGTCGCCGGCCAGGACGCGGAAGGCGTCGGTATGGCCGTCGAGGGGTTCTATCGGATTGCCGTAGGCCAGCAGTTGTTCGTAGCGGATGCCTTCGAGTTTTTCGCCGGGGAAGGCGGCGCTTGTTTCGAGCGCTTCGGGTTTGTTTTTGCCGCCCAGCCAGGTAGGCACGAGTACCTCGGCGAGTACCACGCTTACGGGCTGCTGGGTATAAGGGTTATTTGTTTTAATTTTTACATAATTAATATGTCGGCCTACGGTGAGGGCGGTATTGGAAGGCAGCGTCCATGGCGTGGTCGTCCAGGCCAGGATACGCACGTCTTCGCCGGGGTTATCAAACAGGAAAGCCGATTGTTCGTTTTGGATCACCTTAAACATCGCCACCACCGTGGTATCGGTGATTTCCTTGTAAGCGCCGGGCATATTCAGTTCGTGGCTGCTGAGGCCGGTGCCTGCGCCGGGCGAATAGGGCTGGATGGTATAGCCTTTATAGAGCAGGCCTTTTTCATAGAGCCGGCCCAGCAAAAACCACACCGATTCGATGTAATTATTTTCGTAGGTGATATAGGGATTGTCGAGGTCCACCCAATAGCCCATTTGGCGGGTGATCTCGTCCCACTTATCCTTATAGCGCATCACCGTTTCGCGGCATTTGGCGTTGTATTCTTCAACCGAGATGCTTTTGCCTATATCTTCTTTGGTGATGCCGAGTTCTTTTTCCACGCTCAGTTCGATGGGCAGTCCGTGGGTATCCCAGCCGCCTTTGCGTTCTACGCGTTTGCCGCGCATAGTTTGGAAGCGGCAGAAAATGTCCTTGATAGCGCGGGCCATCACGTGGTGGATGCCGGGCAGGCCGTTGGCGGAGGGGGGGCCTTCGTAAAAGACGAAGCTATTGGCCGGATCGCGCTGGTCGACGCTTTTTTCAAAAATGCGGTTTTCGTCCCAGAAGGCCAGGATTTCTCTATCGATTTCGGGCAGATTGAGCTGTTTGTACTCCCTGTACATTGTGGTTCAGTTATTCGGTTGTCGTAAAGAATGGCAAAGATAGGAAAAAAGGAGTTGTAGGTTGTAGGTTGTAGGTTCTCTGATATGGGTTAAAAAAAACCTACAACTTACAACCTACAACAAATACCCCACCTCACAGTTTTCCCAGCAAAGATTCCAGGTCGACATGTTCTTGAATAAGCTGGATAGCGCGTTCCACCTTCCAGGGGGTGCGGGTGTGGATTTTCACTTCCAGGCGGCTGATGCGCAGGGCGGAGCCGTAGGTATCGAGGTTAGTGGCGACCAGTGGTATGCCGTGTTTTTCGATATAATCGCGGGCGGGGAAATCGTCGAGAAAATTCTCCATAAAATTGCCTTCGCCGTTAATAATAATGCCTGCGAGGGGAGAGCCGGCGATCTGCTTGTGTTTGACAATTTCCTCAATGCCGGCGATAGCGGATTCGAGGCGGCGGTAGCCTACGATGAGCAGCAGGTTCTGCAGTTTATCAAACTCCTTTTGTTCGATAAGCGCGCCGGAAGTAATATTCTCCACACGGTTATCGAGGTTATGGCCGTTGAGCAGGATTTTGCCGTCGACGCAGCGCCGGATAGTTTCCATAATGGGATACGTGAGGATATCGTCGTAGGGCAAAACGCCGAGCAGGGGTATGCCCCACTGGTCGAGTTTTCTGCCCACATAATGGCGCACCTTATCGATTTTAGAGGGCAATACCTTGTTGAGAATCACGCCCATCAAGTCGGCTTTTTGTTCGCGGAACAGCGACAGCGTAGCGTTCAGCCGGTCGATGGTATTGCCGATACCGCCTTCCACCACCATAATCACCGGGCTATTCAGCAGGTTAGCCACGTCGGCATTCGACAAGTCGATTACGCTGCCCACACCGGGGTGGCCGGTGCCTTCATAGACCACCACATCGTGGAGCTGGTGCAGTTGTTCGGCGGCGTAAATAATTTTATCGCGAAAATGAAAAGAGGCGGGGTTATCGAGGTAGGCCTGGGTAACGCCGGCGCCCACAATGACGGGGCTGTGCAATTCGGCTTCCAGGGGGAAATTCATCATCTTGGAGAAAAGCAGCGCGTCTTTGTCCACCTTTAAATCTCCAAGGTCTACGAATTCCTGGCCGACGGGTTTGCAGTAGCCCACATTAACGCCGCTGCGTTTGAGGGCCGACACGATACCTAAAGTGCAGGTAGTTTTGCCGACGTGTTGACTAGTAGCGGCGATATAAACGCGCTTGCTCATGTAGTTTTTGCATAGTGGCGGAGGCTCGCCGCGTTATTCCAATTCCAACAGCGCTTTTTGGATTTCTTCTTTCGAAGCGCCTTTTTCTCTCAATTCCCTGATCTTATCGGAGTCGCGCTTGCGGCGTTCGGCGATTTGCGCGTTATAGATCGTTTTTTGCTCAGGCGTAAGGATGCGCTGGATCGAGGCGTCTGTGCCGTTGCGCACCGAGCGGCGCTTGGCGAGGTAGAGGTCGTAGTCTGAGGTTCTCAGGTTTTCGATTTCGGCCATATTGCGGAAGCGGCGCTCCTGGATAGTATACATTTTGGCGGTTTGCTCCGGATTAAGCTGGTAGAGCGCTACCATTTCGTCGGTGGCTTGTTGTACGGCGGCAGGGTCAACGGTTGTTGTCGTTTGGGCGCCGGCGGTCCAGCTCCAACCCATCCACAAAACGGCTATCAGGATAATTTTTTTCATGTTAGTATTGAATTATGGCTGGCTAAATTACAACTTTTGGCAATTTTACGCCTAATGACTCGATGAATTGTATTTTGATATACGTAAAAAGTGGTTTGTTATGCTAATTATCCAGGGTGTATTGGTGAGCGATGATGTTGTAAGAGAGCAGTTTGCGTGCCAATTGTCGGCCTGCAAGGGGGCTTGTTGCTGGGAGGGCGACTACGGCGCGCCGCTGGCGCCCGAAGAGTTGCCGGTGCTCAAAAGCATCTACGAGCAGGTAAAACCGTTTTTGTCGCCCGAAGGTATTGCGGTGATCGAGGCGGAAGGGCCGTATGTTTACTATGAAGAAAACGAAGACTACGGCACGCCGCTGGTGAACAACGGTCCCTGCGCCTACATGACGTATGATCAAAACGGTGTGGCCCAATGCGGCATTGAACAGGCCTATTACGCCGGCGCTACCGATTTTCTGAAGCCCATCTCCTGCCATTTGTACCCCATCCGCATATCGCGCAATCTCCAAAACAGCTTCGAAATCCTGAATTACGATCGCTGGGATATCTGCTCGGCTGCCTGCTCGCGGGGCAAAGAAGAGCATATCCAGGTGTACCAGTTTGTGAAAGCGGCGCTTATTCGCAAGTATGGCCAGGCGTTTTATGATGAATTGGATGCGGCGGCGGGGTATTTGAGGAAGGGGTAATGAAAGGTTATGAGGGGTTATGAAGTGGGATGGCAGTCTCCGCAAAACTCATCATGATTATATAGTCAAATGAACCATTCCAAGAGTCCCCTAATTGATGTTGCGTGCTTAGAAAATCGATGTGTCGTTTGGCTCATTCATTTGTTTTAGTTATCTTGCCGTAATCAGTTGGATGTGGATGTATGCAGGTCAAGAGTGTGTAAGGCCTGTTTTCGAAAATATATTAGATAATATTGAAAAGACTTGCGGTACTAAAGGAAGCAGGTGCTGTTAATTGGTTTATTCATAATTTTATAAATCCTTATCCTATGATGTACTCACTATTCTATTCTATTCTATTCTATTCTATTCTATTCTATTAGGCTCCCACGAGGATTACATGGTGAAAGCAATAGCACCAACGAACAGTTGCGCCGAATGGCTAGAAACGCCGATTAACGGGGCAAGCGGAAGCGCAAGTTTTGAAACTTGTCTTACCGATACCATTGCTTTGGCTACATCGGCATTCACCACTTCCTCCACTGCCGATAAGCAGTATGCCTTATATCGCGAAGTTTGCGGCGACGGGGAAATATTGATTCATGTTAGCGGCATGTCGCCTTCAGGAGGTTTTGCCGGCCTGGAATTGCGGGAGGATACGACTGCAGGCGCAAAGAAATTTGGGCTCAAAACCCAATTGAGTAGTCAAATAGGGCGCTTTTATCGCAGTACCGTGAATGGTTCCGCTACCCAGCAAAACCAGACGATTCAAAACATCCGATGGCTGAAATTGACGCGAAGCGGAAATTCCCTGACAGCTCACGTATCTACAACCGGCCAAAGCTGGACACAAATAATGAGCCAGACCATCAGCATGGACACCTGCATCCTGGCAGGCGTTATAGCGCATAGTTACAACACTACAACTACGATTACCTCTACTTTTGATAGCCCTGCAATAAGCGGGTTTACTGCTCCTTCCGGGCCGCCAACAACCGTATTTTTCATGCAAGACACGTTGGTTGCCCAAGCCGGCGACACGGTTCAGATTTGCGTGGGAATTGCCAATCCATGCATATGTTCGCCTACGAGTGCGAGTATAGTGTTACAAGGCAATGGTATACCGCATTTGTCGGAATACAATACAACGTCTTTGATATTTGAGAATTCAACATCCGAATTATGCTTTGCACTACCGATAGGGAACTTGCTTTACGAAAACACCTATTCTCTGGTACTTCAAAATTCAAATGGAGGAAATGGAGCAATTGTAATCAGCCCGGATACCACAATATTACATATAGTAACAGGAAGTGAATTTGCCTATTTTTGCGGTGCAGCTCCCTTTCTAACTTCTGAAACATATTCATTTGAACCAAAAATTGCATTTGACAGATTTGGTAATGTATTATCAAGGCGCCAGTTATTGCCTCAAAGTGACACAACTATTAGCGGGAATAATCTTGTTACTACTTGTGGCTGTGAAGAAGTAGGAATAACCCTTTCCTATTTCGAACTTTGGTTTGAAGATTGCGCTTTCTCGACAGGCAGTGGTTTTAATGTAACAGGGCAACTCGGTGAAAATCGGCGACGTGTAATGTGTGCTGTTTTTCAATATTTGGAATCATTGATTATGCCCAATATTAGCCTATGTAATACAGGTCAATCGTCCAAAGTAAATATCCGGGTCATGCCATCCGGGCCGCTTGCAGATTATTATGGTGATGTGTTAACCTTGATGAATCCACTCCATTTGGGTTATGCTTCAGCATATTATCCAAACCTGACCTATAACCCTGGCATTGTACTGGGCATTCCCGAAACCATTATTCATACGGGCGAATATCCGGCAAACTTTTCAAATGCTGAAATGCACGCGTACATACGCATTAATTTTGAACGAAATTGGCATCTGGATTATACAGAAGATATTCCACCCAGTACCCCTGATAATCCAATTCATGATTTGTATTCCGTATGTTTACACGAAGCGCTACATGCGCTTGGATTTGTGTCAGCATTCACATATAATGCGGATGGCCAAGGATTACTTGGAAACAGATTTGGGCAGGGGGCCTATTTTAATTTCGATCGGTTTTTAGGCATGGATTATGATGGGGATTCATTAATTGAGACGCCATTAATTGTCAATGGTTCTCCCGTCAATAGTTTTCCGGGTTCCCCTGTATGGTCGTATAATACAGCTATTAATCCAAATACTGACATGCATCAAAGCTGCCTTGGTGGCGATACGGAACCGGATATGAGGTTTTTAGGTACCATGCTCCATTATCCTGTGTTTACCTATTTTACAATGCTGAATGGAAGTTCGTTTAGCCACTTGGAGGGTAGTTGCGATGTAATAGGTTCCAATCCTATTCCTTATGTCATGAATCCTGGACTCCCCCCAAGTACGGCTCGGAGAATACTTCATGACGACGAATTAGATATTTTATCCCAAATAGGATACAATATTGGAAGTGGGTGTGATGTAGGCGGGGTAAATGATGGGGTAAATGCAAATAATTGCGGGGATTTTAGTTATGTTTTAGAAATATGCCCTCCTGGCGTAGCTACCTTAAGTATTCCATTCGAAGAACTCCTATCAAATGATCCCAATGCTGAATCTATTGGATATATTATGCCACTTGACGCTATGGAAGGTACTGGCGCAATAAGTATAGACGGCCTGCATTATAATTATACAGCTTACCAACTGGGAACTTCAGAATTATTATATGCACCAATTGGCTGTAACGGTTCAATAGGAAATCCTACGTTGATTAGGATTAACGTGGTGCCAATAGCCGATGGAACTTGCCCGTTTTATTGTGAAGAAGTAGTTAATTGCAGTGAGGCGAACATTCCCTTTGATTGGGAAGAATGTGAGTCATATCTGGGATGCAATGAACTTTCCTGTAATATAATTTGCAACGGTCAATTCTGTGCAACAGTAGCAGCATCTTCTAATCAACTCTTATACGAAATTGGGAATACAGGAAATGGGCATTACAGAACTGAATATATGAATGACTTGCAAATTCAGTCTACGGCAATTATTCCTGGTTGGATTAGAACAGGAGGAACTCCTGATTATTATTTTGAAGGTCCGGTTTATCCGAATTCTATTGGATTAGGATCATATCCAGGGTATTTTGAAGGTGTGATGAGCTATGTTGATTTATCAAATGGAACGGATTATTTACTAAGTTTTGAAACAGGATGGACCAATCCCCTATGGGATAAATCCTATTTAAACATTAACTTAATATCGGGGCAGGAGTTATTACAAGGCGATTATTTATCTACCCCACCTTATACTGGGAATATTCAAACCCTTTTTTCGGGTAACGGCCTTTTGCACCCTTCTCAAAAATACAAACGCGGACTATTTTTCACTTGTTCGAGCCAGGTATTTAATAGCATATGGCTTAGTAATAACGTAGGGAACAATGATGAGTCTTCAGGGACATTTATTGATAATATTGAACTTATTGAAGATAGTTTTTCAGCAGGTTCCGACCTAAATACTCAATACTGCTATGAAACAGTATCCTTAGGCAGTGAATTTTGTATGCTTACCAATTTGGGGGTCAAATACGAATGGTTTGAGGTTACTCTTGATGGGCAAGGGAATGAGAACCTGATTCCATTGGCTTCATACCGTGTATTAAATGGATTAATTACTAATATTAATGGTAACATCGACCCGGACACTCATGAGTTGACGGTAGCGCCTGCCCAAACCACAACGTATCGTTTGCGTCGTTCCATCTTTTTTCAAGTCGGCTTTCCTAATGGATTTAATTTCTGCGAATCCATGTCAGACGGAACTTTTTCTGCAAATTGTAAAAACGAAGATGACGTTACCGTATTTGTGTCTTTTCCTATACCTGATGCAAGCTTCTCTTATTTTCAGAATGGTTGCTCTTTTAGTTTCGTGAGCAATGAAACCTCGCCAGGGTTACAGCATGTATGGCATTTTGGAAATAGCGGCCAAAGTAGTACTCAGATGAATCCAATTGGAATAATCCTGCCATTTGGAGTTCATGAAATTACACACACAATAACTTCTCCCTGTGGGGTTGTTACTTATAGTGAATTTATAACTTCAATTGCCTATCCCGAGCCTGATTTTGTTGTAGTTTCTGAAATTTGTGGCTTGGTATCATTTTCGATATCTGATCTCCAGGCAGGCGATTCCTGGCAAATAGATTATGGAGACGGTTCCTCTGGCACTTCTTTGACGCATAACTACGGGTTATCGCCTGCTACATACATGGCGACACTGACCGTAGTTAACGCTTGTGAGACGATCGATCTAAACGTAGAAGTTATCGTTGCAGGTTGTCCTGAACTAGATTGTTGCCCCAGCAACAGCGCCATGCTGTTGATCAACACGACCATATCGGCAGCCGTTGAAGCCGGGTTGCATCCCGGCGGCACATCGCTGGATTTATGCATCGAAGGCACGCTTACCATAGACGAAGATTACACTTTTAGCGGCAACCTTTATCTGGCCCCCGATGCGACGATCATCATTACTGCCGAGGCCACCCTTGAACTCGACGGCGCGCATTTGCAGGGATGCGAATTTCTGTGGAACGGCATTCTGGTTCAGCAACCACATATTAACGACGCACCAAGCCTTGTTAGTCACAACGAAACCCTCATCGAAGATGCCAAGTTGGCTGTTAACGCTGCCAATAAAGTGATCCTGGATATCCGAAAGACTACATTTAATCGAAATTTTGTGGGCGTATACCTCGTCGGCGTGCCGCTGTCCGGTTTTTATGGCAATACCTTCGACTGCACCTCGCCGCTTAAACCCTCCATATCGCCGGCGCCTTACCTGGGCGAATACGCCTACGCCGGCATACAAAGCAGGGGTAGTACGATGCACATCGGCGTGGCGGGCACTACCGTGAATACGTTCCAAAATCTTCGCAACGGCATACTCAATCTGCGCGGGGATCTGAGGGTTGAAAATTCGGTGTTTTACGATATCGAAAAAGCGCCCGGCGAGCCTTATGATTATACCGGCTACGGCATTCACCACCAGGGGTCAGATTTTACGCAGTTAGACCAACGCGGGTTGGGTTACAGCACAAATGCCACACTCACTTTCGACAATTGTTATACCGCCGTTTGGGCCGATAAGGGCAACGTGAAAGCGCGCTTCAACCGCATGACAGCCGTTCATACGGGTATTCATGCGCAGTACTGCAAAAACTTCTCCATTGATATCAATCACAACCGGATTAACTGCTACGGTATCGGCATCGGCCTATTGCAAAACGATCCGGCAGGATCCATAACGGTGTGGGAAAACCATCTTTATGTCAATGCAGACAGCCCCAATAATACCTCAGGAGTGGGGATTTTCGTGCAGGAGAGCGGCACGCAGCAATCAAATGCCATTATCGAGCAAAACCCCATTTATCTATATCGCAAAGACCGGGGCATCTATTTGAATAGCGCAACGGGGTATACCATACGGGACAATGACCTGTTCCTGGAAAATGCCGCTATCGACGGCGCGCGGGGTATAGTGCTTGAAAACGGCAAAATGTGCCGGGTTTCGTGCAATAATGTCATTGGAAACGGCCCAGGCGAAGGCCTGGTTGCCAACAGCACATCCGCTACGCTGTACTCCTGCAACTCAGTTGAAAACCTGCGCGTAGGCGCTGCTTTTAACGGCGCTTCGAGCGCTACCTACTTGCGTGCCACCGATTTTGTGTTGCCACTTACACAGGGCTTGCTGTACCGGGAGAATATCGCCATGATGCCCGTACAAAGCCACAGCGGGAATCTTTGGGAAAGTGGCAGCTACGGACAGGCTGCGGCAGTGCATTTGGGTAGTGGAACACAGGACTATTTTACAGATCAGCGGTTTGAGATTCATACTACTTCAGCGCCATATTATCCACCCTCTATTTCATTACCAAATAGTTCTGTTGACCCTTCCGACTGGTTTACTCCTAGCAGTGGGAATCCTTTGGTGTGTAATCCCCTCTCAGAATGTCCCATATTAGGCTTTGCACCGGAAGATGAATCGATAAAAGATAGGGAGGAGCAACTGGCGGACGGCGATTTTGAGGGGGAATGGCCGGGCGGCCTGCATTGGGCGGCACAGGGGCAGTTGTTCGAAAAGCTGGAACGCGCCCCGGGTATTATGGATACGTCAACCATCATGGCTGATTTTTACGCTGCAAAAGAAAACGAGGAACTGGGCAGTTTGTTTGCTTTGCGCAAAGAAATAGACAGCCTTATGGGGCTATTGCCTGAATCCTTTGACACTTTGCAGGTTTACATGTCTCTCACCGATTCCCTTTTGGAAGCCCTTTCTTTTGCCGATAGCCTGGCCGTTAACAATCCGCAGGCTGCTATACCCGGATTGCCTCAGCAGTTGCTGGCCCGGTGCGATTCGCTTTTAGTATTATCGCAAGAATTAGCCGGCAATCTATCCGGTATACGCGTTGCGCTCGTCGATACGCTAAAGGCCCTAAATGAGAGCATAGCCGATACCGCTATATACGTAAGCAACGAAAAGATAGTAAACGGGATTTACCTTACCACCCTGGCACAGGATAGTACGACGCTGGATACCGCCCAGGCTGATTCCCTGTATGCCGTAGCAATCCAATGCCCCGAAGAAGGCGGACCTGCCGTTTACAGGGCGCGCAGCTTGTATGCGCTGATTGAGCTGTCAGATTTTGACACCCTGAGTTGCCTGCCTGCAGCTTTTTCAGTGCACAGCCGGCCAAGGGAAATGCCGGTTTCGCTGCGGGATAAAACGCCGGAGTTCCAGGTTTTCCCCAATCCGAACCAGGGAAGGTTTACTATCAAATATCAATTGGAACGCGATGGGATATTGGTGATGACCGATATGCTGGGGCGCCCGGCTTTTACCAGGCCTATGTATTCTCTTGTTTCCCGCATGAACGTAACGACTTCGGAATTTAAGCCAGGATGCTACTATCTGTACATCACGTCGGATAGCGGTGAAATGCTTCATGTCGAAAAAGTAATCATTTATTAAACATTAGCCGCAGGAAGGCAAAAGGCCTTCCTGCGGCATTATGCCGCTTGCCATGAAAATGCTCAGGTGCAATTGCATGTTTATACTGCTTTTCTGCTGTTATATCATATCCTTTTCCCAAACGCCCTTTATCAGGGAAAAACGCGACTATGTGTGGCTATTGGGATACGACAGTAATTCTAGCAACCCCATATTTGGAGGTACCCGCATTGATTTTAATTATTTACCACCTGAAGTGAGTTATGAATACCGCGAATTAAATTTTGATATCACAAATGCTTCAATATGTGACCCACAGGGCAATCTGTTATTTTATACCAACGGCATTGAAATCCATAATGCACAAGGTGTGCAAATGGAAAACGGCGGAGGGCTCAACCCTGACCCCTATACCCAAGAATGGGCTGATAACGGGTATAATCTATATCAAGGCGCTCTGACCTTGCCGATCCCGGACAGTGCAGGACATTATTTTTTATTGCACGGAGAAAGAACTACTTTCCCAGAAGGCATATACGGAAATTACAGGATCGTTGCTAAATTATACGAAACGGATATAGACATGACAGTTCCCGGAGGAGTAGTTACGGAAAAAAACCAGGTACTAATTCACGACACGCTGGACTTTGGGAAAATTATCGCCACCCGGCATGCCAACGGTCGCGATTGGTGGCTGCTGCAACAAGAGTACTTCAGCAACAGATATTATTTGTTAAAGACATCTCCTTTGGGCATTTCCGTAGAAGGCAACCAGGCGGTTGGACAAGCAACGCCCTCCGGTTTAGGCCAAGCTGTTTTTTCGCCCGATGGAACCAAATACGTCAGATACACCGGCCACGATGCCGAATCAGGGCAATTTATCGACATTTATGAATTTGATAGATGTACCGGCACTTTATCAGCACTCGTTCAGATCAATTACAACGATATGGCCTGGAGCGGCGGGGTGGCTATTTCTCCCAATTCCCGGTTTCTGTATGTTTCCTCCTACCGCTACGTCTACCAATATGACCTTTGGGAGGAGGATATTGAAGCATCGAAAGAAACGGTGGCCGTATACGACGGGGTGTTATCGCCGCCGCCGTTTCCTTTGCCCACACGGTTTTTTCTTTGCCAATTGGCCCCGGATGAGAAAATTTATATCAGCATTCCTAGTGGTGTAAAGTTTCTTCATGTCATCAACAATCCAAATGCCAGTGGGGCTGCCTGTCAGATTGAACAGCGAGGCCTGGAACTGCCCACCCTAAACGCGTTCGGCATTCCCAACAGTCCCTACTATGGTTTGGGCCCGCAGGATGGCAGTCCTTGCGACACCCTGGGCCTGGATCACCACCCGCAGGCCGCTTTCCGGTATGTCGTGCAGGGCCTGGAAGCTCATTTCTGGGATTACAGCCTGTTTTT
>DAINSQ010000003.1:59717-82589 GCA_036741235.1 Saprospiraceae bacterium
TCCGGTATGTCGTGCAGGGCCTGGAAGCTCATTTCTGGGATTACAGCCTGTTTTTTCCTGATACCTGGCAGTGGGATTTCGGCGACGGCTCAGCGGGCAGTAATGAGCGGGATCCCGTGCACGCCTATACCGCGCCGGGTTTATACGAAGTATGCCTCACTGTGAGCAATGAAAATGCGAGCCATACCTACTGCGAGTGGATAGAAGTGATAATTACCTCCGGCCATGAGCCAGAAACGGGGCAACTTCCTGTGAAGGTTTATCCCAATCCCGCCGATGAATACGTGGTAATAGAACCCCGGCAGCGGCTTCCCCAAGGGGCCTCCTGGCGGCTCTGCGATGCGTTGGGGCGAACCCTGCGCCGCGCCCCGCTGCCCGAAGGACAACCGCAACTTGTGTTGGATATCTCTGGTTTAGCCCCCGGCTTATACCTGTGCGTCATCGAAGCCGGGGGGGGGATGCTGTGGCAGGGGAAGGTGGTAGTGAAGTGATGGCAGGATAATTAAACGCACCTTCCCCCCAAGAAAACGGCATCATTTTACAAGGAAACGCAAAAAAACATTGCCGTACATTTGATATTTTGACATTATACATATATTTTTGCTTTGATTTTGTGCCCCCCATGTTAGGACCTTTGGGTCGAATTCCAGAAACCGATAGTAAACAAACGGCGAAAAAGGCCGGTAAGCGGTATGTCAGACAGGATTTTTCGGCATACCACAATTTATAGCAACTAACTATCTTCCTGAAATTTCTGGCATGCTGGGCGCTTACTGTGGGCAGTCCAGATGCGGACATTCCCCCCTTTGTCACCTGAAATTTGCATTCATACAAAACATACGCGGCAGGTAATACTTGCCGGAAAGCTATACTTCTCCCCTTTTGAAGTTGGATTTTTTGCAGCCTGATAGCCTTTGCAGTTTTCAGGCTGCTTTTTTTTATGCGATCTTACAAATCAACACCGTAAAGTCATCGGGATAAACCTGGTCGCCCTTGAAGGCGTCGATTTCGCGGAGGAGTTCCTTTTTAAACTCAGTAGCGGAAAGGCGGTAATTGGCGGCGGTAAAGTGCAGCACTTTTTCTTCGTCAAAATATTCGCCTTCGGCGTTGAGCAGGTCGGTGAGGCCGTCGGTGTAAATGAGCAAGGTGGCTTCCCCATCGACGCGTATTTCGCCAACTTCAATCTCTGGCAGGTCTTTGAAAGCGCCGAGTATCGTACAGCCGGCCTTGAGCAGGTGCGATTGTCCTTCCACGACCAGCACCGGCGGGTTGTGGCCGGCGCTGATATAGCGCAGGATGCGGGAATGGGTATCGTATTCGGCGACGAAAAACGTGATAAAGCGTTCGCCGCCGGTGATGCGCAAAACGGCGAGGTTGAGATCCTGGATAAATGTAACGAGGTCGTCGCGCTTATGTACGAGTGTGTGGAAGATCGACTGGAAGTTGGCCATCAGCAAAGCGGCGGCAAGGCCTTTGCCCGACACGTCGCCCACGCACAGAACGATTTTGCCATCCTCGAATTCGAGAAAATCGAAATAGTCGCCGCCCACGCCCAGTTGGGGTTTGTAGATGCTCTCCAGGCTATACTTCTTTTTGTGGGGAAGGGCAGTGGGGATGAGCATTCGCTGAATTTCGCTGGCCAGTTCCACTTCTCTTTTCAGGCGCTCCTGCTCCAGTTGGCGCTTAAACAGGCGTTTATTTTCGATAGCTACCGCAATAACATTCGTGATAGTGGTAATAAACTGCACCTTGCTGTACATATCGTCGTCATCGGAAAAACCGCCGATAAACACATAGGCGATAGGGTGTTCCTTGTGTTTCACCGGGATCACCAGGTCGAAAGCGCCGATGAGGGGGTGGTCGGTGTCGTCCAGGTTTTTCATCCGCGTGATCTGGGCCAGCAGTTCGCTCACATCAACGCTCAGTTGCTCGGGGCTAAGGCCTATGGAGGCTACGTTTTCCCAGGCATCCTCGTTTTTGATGTACAGCACCATCTTCTTCACGCCGATTTCCCAACCGAGGAAAGACTCGAACATGCGGTACAGGCCGTCGGCAGAGATATTGCTGTTGATGGCCTGGGTGATATTCAGCAACTGGTTGACCTGGAGCTGTTTGAGGTGCAACTCGCGCTCCAGCGCTTCCATATCAGATATTTTCTGTTTTATTTTTGATAATCCTGGCATAAGCTTTTGGGTAAACCCAACCTAAAGGTACAAAAAAAGCTATGTTTGCCGAGGAGATGCATCAAATTAGATAACAAGCGACATTTCTACCGTCCAATGCAAAATTATTATCGACGATGGCGCGCAATGTGGAACCCCGACATGTACCATGGCTGGGGAAAATCGCGGCGATATTTTGAAGGTTGGTATGTAAAACTGGTGGATGCGGGCGAGCAGCACGCGCTGGCGGTCATACCGGGTATTTCCTTTGATGCCGACGGCTCAACGCACGCATTCATTCAGGTGCTCGACGGCAAGCGCTGTACGGCTGCCTATCACGAGTTTGATACTGCCGATTTCAGGCCTTCGCCCCATGCGTTTGCCATTGAGTTGGGCAATAACTTTTTTTCGAACCAAATGGTCAGGCTGGATTTACCCGGCTTATCGGGCGAACTGCGGTTTTCGGGGTTGCAGCCCTGGCCGAAGATGCTGGGCGCCCCCGGTATCATGGGCTGGTATTCGTTTGTGCCTTTTATGGAGTGTTACCACGGCATTGTGAGCCTCGATCACCACATCGAGGGCGCGTTGCAGTGGGATGGCCGGCGGGTGGACTTTTCCGGCGGCAGGGGGTATATGGAAAAAGACTGGGGGCAGTCGTTTCCCAGCTCCTGGATCTGGATGCAAACCAACCACTTCGACGCAGGGGGGCCGGTGTCATTAACCGCCTCGGTGGCCAAAATACCCTGGCTGGGCAGCCACTTCATCGGCTATATCGCCGGTTTTTTATACGGCGGCAAGCTATACCGCTTTGCCACCTATACCGGGGCCCGCATGCGGGCGGCTATCGAAGGGCAGGAGGTGCGCTTGTCGTTTCAGGATGGGCGCCACCGCATCGAAATTACCGCCCACAAAGCCGAGGGCGGCGATTTGATATCGCCGGTTTTGGGAGAAATGCGGGGTAAAGTCAATGAGAGCATGCAGTCGACTGTCAGCGTCGAATTTTACGACCGCAAGCAGCTTATCTTCTCCGGCGCCGGCCGCAATGCCGGACTGGAAGTGGCCGGGCCGGTGGGTGAGTTGCTGTAGGTTGTAGGTTTGTTTATAAGTTTAATTGTATACTTAATAAACCGATAAACGAACCTACAACCTGGAACATAGAACTGACAACCCACAACAACCTACTGCATCATATCCATTCCCTCCATATTCACGCGGGTATTTTTGCGTTTAAACAGTGATGCGTCCATTTTGCCGAAGCGGTAAGAGAAATTGAGTCTTACCTGCTGGGGGTCGCGTATGCGCCAAGTATCCTGGATAAACAGGGCGGATTCGACATAAGAGCCGTTGCGGCGGCTGCGGAAGACGTCCTGGACATTAAGGGTTAAGGTAGCCTTGCGCTTGAACAGATCTTTTCTCAGCGCCATATCGACAAACCATACGGGGATGGAATACCCCTGTGCTGTGCTGTTAGAACCGCCCCAATGGCCGCCGCCGCCGCCGCCCCATCTACCGCCGCCGCCGCTAGTGGAAAGCGCCGTGCGGCTTTGGTATTCGGCCGAAATTTGGAAGGTAAATTGCGCCGGCAGTTTGATAGAGACATTCTCTTTAATAAAATAAGTAAACTGCTCATTAACCAGGCTGGCCTCCACATTGGAGGCATCAACTTTTGAATTGTAGAGGTTAACGTTGGTCGTTAGTTCTATTTTATCCTTGAAATTGTTGCGCAGGGTAAACTCTACGCCATAAGCTTCGCTTTGGTTTGAGTTGGCGTAACTATTCACCACCACATCCTGCATGAGCAGCGGGTCGTATTCCGTAAACTGATAGCGGGTGATGAGGTCGGTAGATTGCTTGTAATAAGCCGAAATCAAAATATTGTGGCCTTTGGAGAAAAAGTTTTGGTACGACAACTCCAGCGAATTGGTAAACTCGGGCAACAAATCGGGGTTGCCGCGCTGAAGGTTGAGCGAATCGGAGAAGTCGGTAAAAGGCATCAACTGAAAGAAATTGGGCCGGTTGATACGGCGGGTAGCCGAAAACTGGATATTGTCTTCTTCATTGAGCTTGTAAGTGACAAATACGCTGGGGAAAAGACTGAGCGGATAATCGTTGTTAAAAGTAGAATCGACAGTCTCCAGCGTGCCGGTATAAGTGCTGCTTTCGGCGCGAAGTCCCAATTGATAGCCCCAATTGGAAAATTGGTGACTAAACGAGCCATACGCTGCATAAACCTGATCGTCAAATTTGTAGCGATCGGCAAAATAGGGAATCAGCACCCATTGGTTGATGTCGGGATCGAAGACAAAATTGTCGCTGTTGTTCGTGTTTCGGCGAATAGCCGCCCTGGCGCCCAATTCCAGTTTGATCTTGTCGGTGAGGGGGTCTACGAAATCGGCCTGAACGGTAACGAAGTTGGAACTGCCGCTGTTTTCCTGCCGTTCGAGGCTTTCCAGTCCCAGGTTGATAAATTGGGTATTAAAATTGCCGGTGCTGGAACTACTTACACTGTTGAGATTGACGTCGGCGGTGAACTCTTTGCCTTCTTTGGGAAAATTGTGCTTGTAGAGCATCGACGCACCGACATTTTGAAATCCGCGTTCGCTGTCTGAATTTCTAATGGATTGGCTGGTAATAATACCCGATGAATACAACGAGTCGGTGAGGATATTGAGGATGTCATCGCTGCCAAACCGGCCGCGCGTATAGGTTCCGGAGACGGTCAGTGTATTGCGGTTATCGATAAACCAGTCGAGGCCGCCGCGGATATTGGCAAACAGGCGGTTGTTGTCGGAGTCGGTACGTTGGAATACATCGGTGGGCACCCTGCCGAAATAATTATTGCGCACGGTCTCGCCTTCCGATATGCCTTTACGGCTATTGATATTGGCATTCAGGAAAGCGTTGAAGTTACCTTCGCGGGCGTTGATATCGGCGCCGCCGTTGATACCGCCGTAAGAGTCGGCGCCCACGCGGATATTTCCGTTGTAGCCTATTCGGCGTTCTTTTTTCAATACGATATTAACAATACCGGCCTGACCGCCCGAAGCGTCATATCTGGCGGAAGGGTTGGTGATCACCTCTACCGATTCGATAGCGTCGGCGGGAATTTGTTCGAGCGTAAGCGTGCTCGGCCTGCCGTCGATAAAAATCTGGGGGGAGGAATTGCGCAGCGTTACATTACCGTCGAGGTCGACGGCCAGCGAGGGCACGTTGCGAAGGGCGTCTTCGGCAGTACCGCCGGCAGCAACGGCGTTTTTATCCACACGAAATACTTTTTTGTCGAGGGCCAGGGTCAGACTGCCCGCTTCGCCTTTTACCACTACTTCATTAAGCGTTGTCGACTGCGTTTCGAGTACGATATTACCCAGGTCTTTGTCCAGTTTGGAGGCCATTGCGCTCATATCGGCCTGCCCGTCAGCGCGGCGGTTAGGACGGGTTAAACCGAAGGAAACGTTTTTTTCAACGTCGGCATACCCCAGGAAGCTTACTTTGAGGGTGAATTCGCCCATTACCGGCAATTTTTCGAGGCTGAAATCGCCGTTATCTGCAGTGATCTGCCCCGTGATGAGCGTTTTTTTCATATTCCGGCTCACCGAGTCGAATTTCATACCGTACAATTCTACGGTGGCGTAGCCTACGCCTTTGCCTTTTTCATCTACAACTTTGCCGTAAAAGCGGCCTACGTTCATCTGGCCGCCGTTTCTGCCGCCGCCGGGTATGCCGCCGGGGAGCTGGGCCGGCAATACAGCCGACCAAAGACATAAAAACAGTACGCTAAGGGTGATTTGCAATTTTTTCATGGTAATTTATTGTAATAAGGTTTTGTCAAAATAGTGTCATGCGACCAACCCTAACTGAATTATGGCAACAGTTGTTTAAAAGTAGTTCGCAAACTTTTTCAATACAAAGGAACGTCAAAAAGCAATGCCGCCCCGGCTGTGTAGACGAGCCGGGCAAATGAGGAGTCAAAAGGGGGATTTTGGCAGTTGTGAGTTGAGGGGGGATGAAAGGTTATGAAAGGTTATGAGGGGGTATGAAGGGTTTAACTTTAATAACCCCTCATAACCCCTCATAACCCGGATTTACGCTGCCAACTCCCGGAGATACATTTGAATCGTATTCTCCAGGCCGAAATAGAGCGCATCGCAGATCAGCGCGTGGCCGATAGAGACCTCCAACAGGCCAGGCACATGATCTTTGTAGAAACGCAGATTATCGAGGTTGAGGTCGTGGCCTGCATTGACGCCGATGCCGATCTCATTGGCCAGCCGGGCGCAGCTGATATGAGGCGCCACGGCCTTGTCGCGGTCTTGGGCAAACTGGTGAGCGTAGCGACCCGTATAAAATTCTATTCGATCGGCGCCTACCGCCTTGGCGCCCTCCACAAAGCGCTCATCGGGGTCTACAAATAGCGATACCCGGATACCGGCGGATTGTAATTGAGCGGTGATATCTTTCAGGAAACCGGCGTGTTTGATGGTGTCCCACCCGTGGTCGGATGTAAGCGCTGCCGGGTCGTCGGGCACAAGGGTACACTGGTGGGGTTTATTTTGCAGCACCAACGCCATAAACTCAGGCGTGGGATTGCCCTCTATATTGAATTCATTGCGAACGATCTTTTTCAATTCCGGAATATCGGCATAGCGAATATGCCGTTGGTCGGGCCGGGGGTGTACCGTAATTCCCTCTGCGCCGAAAATTTCGCAATCCTGAGCCACCTCCAGCAAATCGGGTAGGTTGCCGCCGCGCGAGTTGCGAATGAGAGCTATTTTGTTGATGTTGACACTTAGTCGGGTCATGAGTGAAAGTTTTTTTTACTTAAAAATCCGATACTTTGGCAAAGTAAAAAACTATGACGCACTAATACAAAGTCTTGTGCAATTCATAACTGCCGTTGTTATCTTTAAACGTCACTAAAAAAGGAAATGCTTTCATAAACCGGATCGCGTAATAGGCTCCGCCGGGCATTTGAATAGTTAGTTGATAAAATCCGGGCAACAAGTCGCTAAAATTCAATTGGACCAAGGGGGCATCCGCGGGTATTTGTCGCAACTGAATATCGCGAAGTACATCTTTCAGCGCAATAGCAATAGGTTGTTGCGGCAGCGACAGGGCTATCCCCTGCGCATGAACGCCGTTAATTTCCAGTAGCTGCGCGCTGTATTTGAGGTCGCTGGGCGAGGCCTCCTCTTCGGGGCCAACGGCGGAAAACCACGCGCCGGTAACGCGGCAAGGGCCGGTTCGCAGGTCTACACCCTCAAAGATTTCATCAGGGCAAGGGGTTGTCATGTGCAGCGGTAGCTCATAGCCGGCGCCATTGCCGCCGTCGGGCAAGTAATATACCCGTTTATCGGAAAAGCTCAATCGCTCGCGAAGCCTTTCATCGTCTTCCCAGCCGCTCACACCGGTTGCTTCGTCGAGTTCAATAACCTGACCTGCGGGTTGTTTTACGAATGGCTCAGTGAGCACTATACGGGTCGTATTCATGAGGTGGCAATTAAGATCAATCCAGTTGAAATCCGCAATATTTGCAATAAGTCGCATCGGCGTCGTGGCCCTCTTTCCCGCAATTTTTGCATGCAATGGCAGTCGTTTTTCGAGCCGGGTTGATCAGCGCAGAAGTCACGATACCCGTAGGTACTGCAATCACAGCATAACCGATAATCATAATCAGCGAAGAAATAAACTTGCCCAGCGGCGTAACCGGGCTGATATCGCCATAACCTACCGTGGTAAGGGTTACAATAGCCCAATAGATACCTGTGGGAATACTGTCGAATTCTGGATTGGCATTTTGTTCAGTGATGTACATAATTGAGCCGAACAAGCAGACCGATACCAGCACAAAAAATAAAAAAACGGTCATTTTGGGCACACTCTCCCGCAGGGCCGCCACAATGAGGTTGCCCTGATGGACAAACGTATCGAGTTTAAAAATCCGGAAAACACGCAAAAGCCGCAGCGCCCGCATAATCATCAGCGAATGGGCGCCGGGAAAGAATATATCGAGAAACATAGGCAATATGGCGGCAATATCAATAATACCCAATATGCTGGTTGCGTATTTGATTGGTTTATACACGCAATACAGCCTGACAATATACTCTATAATAAAAAAGACCGTGATAATCCACTCTAAAGCATAAAAGGTCGGCCCCCATTTGGCATACAGCGACGGCACCGTTTCCAAAATCAAAATAAAAATGCTGAACAAGATCATTACAAGCAGTACGATGTCGAACAACTTGCCGGCGGGGGTTTCCGCTTCGAAGACTATTTCGTGAATTTTTTCGCGAAGCGGGCTGAAATTTTCGGGTTTGCGCTTGTCCTTGTCGGTGTATATTTTCATGATCAATATTTAACTGATACATGAAAGTATTGTTTTTTGATCAAATAGCGAAGTTCTGTGTGAAGCGGGATAAATTTGTACAAATTTACCCGCGATGAAATATCCCGCCATAGAAGACCTTCGCCGGCGCGCCCGGCAGCGCATCCCGCGTTTTGCTTTTGAATACCTCGACGGCGGCTGCAACGAAGACGTCAACCTCCACAAAAATACCGCTGAACTGCGCGAGGTAGAGCTGAAGCCCTACTACCTGGGCAACCACGCCGGCTCAAGCCTGAAAACCGAGTTATTTGGCAAGGTGTACGACGCCCCCTTTGGCGTAGCGCCTATCGGCCTCCAGGGGCTGATGTGGCCGGGCGCGCCTGAGATACTGGCCAAAGCCGCCCGGCAGCACAATATTCCGTTTGTACTCAGTACGGTGACCACTGCCAGTATAGAGAAGATAGGAAAATTAACCGACGGCCATTTCTGGTTTCAACTCTACCATCCTGTTGAAAATACGCTGCGCGACGACCTGTTAGACCGCGCCGAGGCGGCAGGCTGCGAAGTCTTGTGCGTCCTCTGCGATGTGCCCAGCTTCGGCTACCGGCCGCGCGATATTCGCAACGGACTGGCCATGCCGCCCCAGATGACATTTTCGAACCTGCTACAAATACTGGCAAAACCCGAATGGGCCTTGCGCACCCTGCTGCACGGTCGCCCCGAATTTGCCAATCTGAAAAAATACATGCCCAAGGGCCTCGACATCGGCCAACTAGGGCAATATATGAACCAGACCTTCTCCGGCAGGCTCAACGAGGCCAAAATTGCCCCCATCCGCGACCGCTGGCGCGGCAAGCTGGTACTCAAAGGCGTGGCGAGCGAAGAAGATACCGCCATGGCCGTCCGTCTGGGCTTCGACGGCGTCATCGTTTCCAACCACGGCGGCAGGCAACTCGACGCGGGGCAGTCGGCAATCAAATCCCTGCCGCCTATCGTTCAGCAACACGCCGGAAAAATACGCATCATGCTCGACAGCGGCATCCGCTCGGGGGTAGATGTGGCGCGTACCCTGGCCTCAGGGGCGGAGTTCGCCTTCCTCGGCAGGTCGTTTATGTACGGCGTAGCGGCACTGGGCGAAGCCGGCGGCGACCATGTCTGTTCGATTTTAATAAAACAATTGCAGCAGGTAATGGAACAGGTATGCTGCGAAAGGGTGCAGGATTTGCCGCGGCATCTTATTGGACGGGCTGAAAGGCCTGTTTAATTAAAAACCACCCACCGCCGATCTCCATCGGCAGGGGGTGGTTCATGCGGCTTTGCCGGAAAACTTTACATTTCTCCTTCAGCCGGTTGCTTGCGATCTGCGGGCTGAACGCTAACAGTTTGTACAGCGGGTGATTTCGACTTGGGATTGGCGGCGGCACTTTTTGCCCATTTTTTGCCGGTATAGTCAAATTTGCCGCTGCCTTTGCAGGATTCGAGTTGGGCAGGCGTGCATTTGGCGGCAGCTTCAGGCGTGCAGGCTTTCTTGTCGGCCGCAGCGGTGCGCTTACAGGGTTGTGCACAGCAGGCCGGCGGACAGGGTTGGCAGCTTTGCGCTTGCAATTGTACAATGGCCAGGCCAAACAAAAAGAACAGTGAGAACAGTACTTGCTTCATACAGCGGGTTGTTAAAGTGGTGAATGAAATCAATTAATTTGTCGATGCAAAGTTAAGCCCGTTAGATACAACAAGCTGTCACACAGCTGTTACCCACTTGTTAAGCACTTGTTATTGTTGAACATAAGCAGCGCGATTGTATGTACATTTGAATATCAATTGCGCAATAGTACATTATATGAGATCACTTCGTCCATTCCCGCTACTGCTCGTTGCCTCCACATTGGCGGTTATCGGTTTGGTTGTTTTCCAGTTGAAATGGATGCAGCACTCCCGCGAATTGTCGGAAGAACTTTTCAACGAGCGCGTCTGCATGGCAGTATGCTCAACGGTTGAAGACTACGACGCAGGAGCGGGCTGCGGCCAAACGGCAGCCTGTCCGCCGGGCTGTGGAACAACAGGAAAAACCGTCGCCTCAGCCGCCCAACTGGCCAACGATGCGGCCTTCCACAGCAGCCTGCGCCAATCGTTTGATTTTTACCAGATCGGACTGGATTACAACCTGTCGTTTACCGCCGACTCGGTGAAAGAAACCTGCGAAAAGGGCATCTATCAATGTCAGGTGCCACTACCCGCCGATTCTGCTTCGCAAACAGCCTATATGCAGGTCAATTTCCCCGACAAAGAGGCTTTTATACTTGAAAAAATGCACTTCATGGTTGTGGCAACGATCCTGATCCTGCTGTTTACCGCCGCAGTATTGCTCTTTGCCAATTGGTCGCTGCTCAAACAACAACGACTGCTGGAAACCAACAAGGATTTTTTCAACAATATGGCCCATGAATTCCGCACGCCCTTGACCAACGTAGGACTGGCCGTCAATATGCTAGGCAAAAAACACCCCGACTTGAAAGAGAACCCGCTGGTAGCTATCGTACGGCGCGAAAATAACCGGCTGCTATCGCAGGTAGAGCGCGTATTGCACCTGGCGCGACTGGAAAACGGCGATTATTGCCTGCAAAAAGAGCAACTCAATCTCAAAAAATTGCTCGAGTCCGTCTGCGACGAAATGTCTATGCAAATAGAGCGCAGCGGCGCCTCCGTTCAACTCGAGGAGGTACCCAGTCACTATGAGGTAATTGGCGACCGCCTCCATCTGGGCAACGTATTTCGCAACCTGCTCGACAACGCACTGAAATACGCCTGCGACCATCCGCAAATCCGCATTTCGGCGCAGGAGCACCGCCGGGGTATCCTCATCCAGGTGCAGGACAACGGCGTCGGCATCCCGGCTTCACAGTGCGGGTTGATTTTCGAAAAATTTCAACGCGCCGGCCAGGGCGACCTGCACGAACAGAAGGGCTTTGGTCTGGGCCTGGCCTATGTGAAAAACATGGTGGAACAGCACAAAGGATTTGTGCGGGTGATCAGCGAAGTCAATAAAGGAAGCCGGTTTGAGGTGTATCTGCCGGCTTGAATAACGCGCCGTACCGGGCAAACCGGTTACCTGGGCAACCATAGAGATAAACCGAAACGCTACGGAGCGCAAAGAAAAAAAATGCTCATTAACCATGAAACCCATTCCCAGCATCTTACTTGTAGAAGACGACCTCAGCATGGGGTTCCTGCTCAGCGAATATCTTGAAAGCGAAGGTCTGCATGTCAAACTCTGCCGCGACGGCGCCTCGGGGTTGGATTCATTCAAAAGGGGCAGCTACGACCTGTGTATTCTCGATGTGATGATGCCCAAAATGGACGGCTTTACCCTGGCCCGCCAACTGCGCGCCCTCAACCCCGAAGTTCCCTTCTTTTTCCTCACCGCCCGCTCGCTCAAACACGACAAGCTTAAGGGTTTCGACCTCGGCGCCGAAGATTATATCATCAAACCTTTTGACGAAGAAGAGCTGCTCTGCCGCATCAAGGTGATGCTGCGCCGCCAGGCGGAAGCCCGCCCACTACCCTGCACCAGACAGTACGCCATTGGCGCTTATCACTTCGACTACTCCCGCCAGGAATTATCGTGGCACGACGAAACCTGGCGGCTCACCGAAAAGGAAAATGAGGTGCTGCGCCTGTTGTGCCAATACGAAAATCAGATCCTCCGCCGCGACGACGCTGTAGAGCAAATCTACGGCAAACGGGATTATTTCCTGGGTCGCAGCTTTGATGTGTTTATCTCCCGCCTGCGCAAATTACTCCAAAATGACCCCAACGTTACTATCGAAAATGTGTATAAGGTTGGGTTTATTTTGAAAGTTAAAGAACCCGTAGTGTAAGGTGGAGTAACTGGAGTCGCTTTACCCCCGTACGCCTCTGTTTACTGAGGAACGCCTGCGGTTCGTTTATTTACTCGGGAACGCCACGGTTCGTATATTTACTCAGGAACGCCTGCGGATAGTTTAGCTTTACAACGATCCTCCTGTGGCTGGTTTAGCGATAGGTTTTAGTTTTTACCCCGAAAAGACTAAACAGCGAAGCGCTAAACCAACTCAGGAGTACCGTGGAAAATCACTCCCTCTCTCCCTCACTCTCTCCCTCACTCTCTCCAATTCTCTCCCCGCCCCCCAGTGCCTGGAACCAGGCCGTCAGTTGTTGGCGTTGACCTTGTGTGAGGCGCGCCTCGGCGTGAACCCAGGTATAGGATTTGAGCGGCATTTCGCCTTCTTTAACCGTTTCGATGCATTCTTCCAGAATTTCGCCCTTATCTTCCGGATCGTAGGTATTATAAACCGAAAAATTCAGGTGCTCGCGACCCTCGTCGATATGTTTTTTCACCCACCAGGATACAGGGGCTATATTGGAATACCAGGGATATTTCGTCTCGTAGGAATGGCAATCGTAACAGGCGTCGCGAAGCAGGGTAGCTGTTTCTGCAGGGGCTGCCATCACCGTCAGAAAATCCTGCGACCGATCAACCGCCGGCGCCGATTTGTCGATACGGAAAAATTGAATGACTACAAAGATGCCTGCCAGTGCCAGCAATACAATTTTTAATTTCTTGTTCATGATAATAAGGTTTATTATTTAAACGAGAAATGGCGTTATATGATTATAGGATTATAGAAGAGCATGTAAATTAAAAACCTACAACCTACAACGGACAAACCCACAACCCATTGTGACCCCCGTCACAGACACACTCACAGGGGCCATTGTATCTTTGTGTCGAGATTTTGATCCGGCGGGCGGCGGGCATTTTGTCAAAAACCGGCTGCCGGCAACTAACAGCCAAAATATCTGGAGCAATCATGGAAAAGAAAGTATCATTCAGCGAATTGATCAATGGCGAAAAGCCGGTATTGGTAGACTTCTCAGCCGAGTGGTGCGGCCCTTGCAAAGCGATGGCCCCCATCCTGCGCGAAGTGGCCGGCGAAACTGCCGACAAGGCCACTATCGTGAAAATCGACGTTGACCAAAACCGGGCCCTGGCCGAGAAAATGCAAATTCACGGCGTGCCCACTTTTATTTTGTTTAAAAACGGCCAGATCAAATGGCGGCAGTCGGGTATGCAATCAGCCTACCAACTTAAGCACGTTATTGATCAATTCGCTTGATGTTGCTTTGGTTTATGGGTTTATAAGTTTATGGGTTTATAAACGCATAAATGAATAAACCCATAAGCAATTCTCCTTTATGAAGCAATTCTTCTTAATCTCCTTCGTTTGCCTGGCCTTGGGCGCTTCGGCCCAAACCGCCGATACAACGGCGCCTGCCCGCTGGCTATTGAAAAAGCCCAACTTCCGTTTTCAAACCACTGCCATGGTGCAGGCCTGGACGATCTACTCTACCCAATTCGAACGATTTAACAACCAACAAGGCGTATATGAACCGGTAGACGACAGGCTGAATTTCAGCCTGCGCAGGGCCCGCGTGGTCTTTAACGGCGAACCCTACGAGCGGCTGCGCTACACAATAGCCATGTATTACGACCAGGCCGGGCGCGACCTGCTCAGCTCCGGCATCGGCGTTACCAATAAAGCCGACCCCGCCGTAGGTATTTGGGACGCATTCCTGGAGTGGCGCGTATTGCCCAAAAGCCAGGCGCTCAATATTGTCGCCGGCTGGTTTCGACCCCAAATTCAGCGCGAAAGCATTACCTCGGGCTGGACGGTCAACTCGTTCGAAAAATCGTCATCGCAAACCTACGTCAGGCGGCACCTGGTAGGCACAGGCCCCGGCAGGGCCGCCGGAATTAATATCGGCGGACTTGTTCAGAACGAACAACTGGGCGTGCAATACAATGTCGGTATCTTTAATCCCGTAACCACGGCATTTAACGCCGGCTCTTCAGGGGTGCGCTACGCGCCGCTGCTCAGCGCCAGGGCGGTTATCTCTATCGGACAGCCCGAGCAGAAGCAATACGGTATTAGCTATAGCATCAACAAGTTGGGCGAGCGCAAAGGCCTTTCCATCGACCTCAATGCCGCCCGGCAGGGGCATACCGACTTGTTTACTTCTTCACAATTACTCGGCCCCGGCCTGCTTCTCAACTGGGGCCCCATTACGGTTGACGGAGAGTGGATGTGGTTGCAACGCAGCGGACAACGTACATTGCCCGACGGCCAGATGCGCCGGTTTACTTACCAATCGGGCGCAGGCCACGCCCGGCTCGGTTATACCTTCTTTTTGCGCCGCTTCGCCCTGGAGCCGGTCGCCATGGCCGCCTGGTTTGAAGGCGCCCACGACGCCCTCGCCCAAGCCGATGCCAAAGCCGTAGGCGAAAGCTCGGGAAGCGAGCAGACTTACGATATAGGCCTTAATTGGTACCTCAACGCCAACCAACTCAAACTCATGCTGCACTATACTTTCCGCAATGGACAACCTGGCGCCGCAGGCGCCGGCGCCGAGGTCAACGACTATTTCTTTCAGGGCGGCATCGGACCTATCCATCGGGGCAATTGGCTGGGACTGGGGTTAAATGCTATTTTTTAAAACAAACTGCAACCCCGTTTATTTGCCGCTCTATCGGATATTGCCCGGCTTGAATGACCACATCAATAGCCTCCAACCCTGTCGCAGTACCCGCTAACCGGCAAAAAAAATCGCTTTCCACCAAAAAAAAATCCCCCCCAAAAAAACGAGTTGCAGCCAAAGGCGTCATCCCGCTATAGGGAAACAACCAGGGCGAGCGCTCCACTTCCCAGTACACGAGAGCCAGGGCCGTTTTGTCATTCTGCGGCCTGAACTGCAATATGTCCTGCAACGCAATCCGCTCAACATGACAGATGCCGAAAAAACGGCATTGCTGCCGGGGATTGCCCAGCTCTACTTGTAAAAATACAGGCGGCATATCCAATGACCGCACCCAGGGGTTGTGTTGGGGGTTTTTCATGGCCTTAATTTGAATAACCGTACAATAAATCTTTCATCTTCGCGCCCTTGATTTCAGCAATGTTGTACGATTCGTTGAATTTTTCGATAGAAAATCCAATGTCGCGTTTCAAATCGCTGAATTGTTTTGGAAGCCGTGACGAGCAAACTTCTTCATTGGCATAACTCGATACGATAACCTGGAATTTTTGGTAGTATTTTTCGCCCTGTGAAATAAATGCCGCGTATTTATTAATAAAATCGATTAAACGGTCG
Organism: Saprospiraceae bacterium; assembly: GCA_036741235.1. GTDB lineage: Bacteria > Bacteroidota > Bacteroidia > Chitinophagales > Saprospiraceae > JABWBR01. The sequence goes on from DAINSQ010000003.1 coordinate 75,393, forward strand.
ACCGAAAACTCCAGGTCCGCCTGGTATTTATAGGCTTCGCGGCGCGATATTTCATCGGGTTTGGCCATTACCTCATCCATCTTGCGCACGTATGCGTCCAGGTTGGCGTATACCGTTTCCCAGTCATCCTGCTTGCGACAGGTTTCCAATCCGGTGTAATACCCCAATGGTTTGACATAATCAGTGAACAACGCTTTGCAGTCTTCTTTCAAAGACCGGTTTCCTTCTTTGAGGTATTCTGTTTCGTAATAAATAATGCTGAGGTCGTTGTTCATCCTCACCGTAAAATCGAGGATACAGGCGATGTTCTCCAGGTCTTTCTCCTTTGCCGCAGGTTCGCCGTCGCCAACGATAGAAGCCACCAAAGAAAATGCCGCCGACATAAAGGGGTTGGATTCCAGTAGCCCGGGCATTTTCAATGTGGTTCGCTTTTTCATCCGGTCTTCCAACAGCGCTTTGGTTTTCTGAAATTCGGGAAACGTATTGGGGTTAGATAACAACAGGACGTTTTGATAGGTCTGGAGCGACGTAAAATGGTGATCGAGTGCCAGGATCTTTTCGTACAACATTTTCGTCAACTCCAGTCCTTTTCGAAAGCGCGTTTTGGTGAGATTGGCCTGGTAGTTTTCGCCGGTCTGCCGGCGTTCTTCCATGAGTTGAATTTTTTCAAACAGGGCGCGCAGGTGTTTTTCTTCCAACTGAGGCGACACGCGGGCCTGCTCGATGAGCGCATCAACGGCGACCATACGGGTATTGAGTTCAAGCTGCCGCATCTGATAAGCAGCGTGCAGATCGCTGATTTCAAAATTCATTTCCCGGTATAGCTTGGCAAATGTGGAATCTGCCGGTGTTGCCGTCGCAGCTTGAGGTAACAACTGGAGCCATGCCACTGCCAGGCAATAGCTCGCCAAACGCCAGGTTTTCATAGCTTTATCTTTTCATTTTTTTAAAAAACAACCTCCAGATAGCCATTGGCCTCAACCACAGGATAAGTACCGGCGGGTATCATGAGTTGTACGCCCTGCTGCCCGAGGGCTGTCATTACGGCTTCGGGAACCAGGAACGGGTCGGGCAATTCAAAATACCCAGTGCCGAATTGCGCCGAGCGGGTATTGGCCGTCATGGATGCCGACTCAACAGAAAGTACCAATTTGCCGGCTCCATTCAGCCAGACCTCTCCCCTGCCCTGCCCTTCCTGAACAACATAATTGGAACCGCCGGCATCAAGTTCCATCCGGCAAGGACCGGAGCCGAAACAGCCGCTCCGCGACCCGTATTCGAGTACTACCCCCTGCGTCAGGGGCGGCGCCGGTTGTAACCTCCCGGCAAACAGGCTGCCAAAAGCGACAACCAGTAAAAGCGCAACAGTCAGATAAAAAGTTTTCATAGCTTAATATTTAATGATCAATCACTTGAGCACGGTAGACGCTATCCAGGCCTGTTCGCCCACATAAATCCCGAACAATTGCAATTCGTCGCGCTGCGGTGAAACAAAAAGCCGGCAATAGGTGAGTTTTCCGCGGGCGGACTCAGCCGGGTCGCCAATATATTGTATTACCTGATTGCCGCCTTGTTGGTCGAGTGTGTGAAGGTAGTATTGCCCGTTTTCCCTGACCAGTACGTATAATTTGTCACCCCAGGCCTCCAATTGAACGATCTGCTTGCCCAACTGCGATTCGAGGTTTTGCAGGTATGGCAACTCCCTGCCGGCGGCGGGTTTGTTCAACTCGTAATACGCCGTGGTATTGTATCGGGTTTCCGTTTTTTCGCCATTGAATACTACCGCAGTAGCCGGCTTGCTGTCGGCGCCTATCGAGAGGAATTGCCCTGCGGGAAACAGATTTATGGTATGTTCAGGCTGAAAACCAGCCCCTTCCGAAAGCCGGAAGGCCTGGATTTGCCCCGACCGTCCGTCGGTAAGCCATAGTTTGTTGCGGTATTGGGTAGCTACGGGGTGTGAGAAATAATACCCCGCGTGCAGTTGCTTGTACAAAGCGGGAAGCCGTCCAATGGTACTGATAAATTGTCCGTCGCGGGAATACATGGCCGCCAGGGGCGCATCGTCGTAAAAGCCGTCTTCAAACGGATTAACGCCCGGGTCGGCGTATTGGCTGAGTTGCCCTGTGCCTACTACCGGCCAGCCTTTGACTACCGGAATGAACGTAAACTCGGGCAGAAAAATCGCTTTTTTATGGTGCAATACAAACCCCTGCGAAGGCAGATCCGCTATTGTGTCAATTGTAATCACCTGGTTGTCAAAGCGCTTTTTGATAAAAGCGATCTTGTTGTAATAGGCGATAGAAGTATCGGGTTCGTAATACACTTCGGGTAGCGAGGTGCTGATGCAAACGCAATCGTCGCAATCGGGTGTGGGGTAAATATCCAGGTATATCACATTCAGGATATTCGATTTTTCCAGGAACTGATAGATTTCCTCCTGGATTTCAGGGCTCACGTATTTTTTCTTTTCTGCTGTAGAGGGCGACAACGTACCCACAAAGTTGCCCTGGTTATCGTATACAAAAGGTTTTTGGGCAATATCGTCGAGGAAGATCCAGTATTTTTCGTCTTTTGACCGCACCAGCTTCAGCGGTTGTGAATAAGGCTGTTTATTGTCTTCCCGCAATGCGGTAAAGCGACCAAACGGCAAGATGGGCAGGGTATTGGGTTGTAATACATCGCCTTGCGGTTTTGTATCTGCCAATGCCCTGGGGGCAGGGGCTTCAGGGCTGTGATCGTTAACCAGTTCATCGGCTAGCGATTGGTTGAGACTGATGCCCAGCAACGGCATTGCCCGCAGCAGCCGGCCGCTTTCCAGGTCGATTTTCAGACAAAACGGAATGCTGGTCCGCCCCGCGCTATAGTTAAACTGCCCGGCAAAACGGGCAGTGGTATCGATTAGCAAATAATCAATCGAAAAATTGCGCTCTTGCACATAGTGGTATACCGGCTTTTTGCGCGGGTAATCCACCACCATCACGATACGGGATTGCGGGTCCGCTTTTTTGAGCATACCGACCAGCGGATTGATTAAACCTTCGCAGCGCGGGCAAACCATGGGTTTGATATGGAAAACGTATATTTCGCCGCTGCGCAGCAACTCGTCTTTGGCAAATACGGCTTTCACCTCGCTTTCGCTGCCCTCGATTTGCTGCATGGAGTAAAGCAACTCCTGCGACTTCAACAGCCCGGGCAAGAGGCACAACAGCAGGCTCAAAACACTTAAAAAGAAGCCATTCCAAAGCGCGGCCGGTTTTCGTTCAACGCTAATCGCATGTTTCATGATAATTATTTTTGGTGGTGAAAAAAAACAGCGCCTGGCGCCTTCACTCAGGCAATCAGGCGCTGCAATACCGGTAAAACCCAATTCTTATTCGATAACCCTGAATTTGAAAGAGCGACCGTTCAATTCGTTGCTTTCGTAGTTATTATCGTCAATTTTGGTTCCCGTTGAGCGCTGTTCAACGCTGACTAGCTGGATCTGGTCAAAATGACCGACCTGGCTACCCCTGTTGAAAACGGTGAGGGAAACAGCCTCGTCTATCGTGATTGGACCGCCGCCCGGAGGAGGCGCTACCAGACCGAGCCAGTGGCCGAGCAAATCCCAAAGGCTGCCTTCTACCACGGCACAAACATCTCTTGAGCTCTCAGGACAAATGTCGGGGTCGCCGTTGCCGGTTTGGACAATACCGCCGCTGCCCTTGATTTTGATTTTGAGTGCATAGGCTTCGTTGAAGCTCACCAGGCACATCAGCATGGTGGCAAACAGACACAATACGTACTTTTTCATGGCTGGGCGGTTTAATTATTGGAGAATTACAAAGCTGGCGTCTTTCCCGTTGGTCTCATAACCCTCAGTCAGCGTGCTACGGGAAGCGCTACCGGAAGTAAAGCGAATCCGGTTTCTGGCGCCGCGGTGGTCCAACAGCGCCTCTACGCCCGTGAGGTCGAGATCGCCGCCTGGGTCGGGGGCTACGATGCCTTGTACGACTACATTGGCGCAAACAGCAGTGGAAGTTTGCGGGCATACTTTTTGAGTTTCGCCGCTAGATACAATACCGCCGGCGCCATACAGCGTAATTTTGATGTCGCCAACTTTGGGTTGGGCAGGATCGTTGTTAGCTGCGTTCAAAGCCGTTCCGGCAGTCAGCAAACAGGCAAACAGTGTCAAAAGCAAAGTTTTCATAGCAAAATTGTTTTTAGTGAATAAATAAAAGTATGATGCAAAATTGATCGCTTCCTGGAATAAAAACCAGGACAAAAATCCGGTTTTTGATCAGGTCAAATTTCACGTATTAAAAAATATAAAATCTAACCCTGAATCAAATCGCCGGATACGATTTCTGTGTATTCTCGTTGGGTTTCAGGAGACAGCGTATCCCACTGTTCCGGTGAATTCAGCAAACCTAAGGCCATCAAAAGGGAAATAATCAAGGTAATCATAGCTCTGTTTTTTTGTGTGTTCAATAATTTTGATACACAAAGCTATCACCGATGATTGTGCCAGTCACGGCCCTTTTCATCGATTATGACCCCATCAAATTTTGGGTTTTAGCATACATCATTACGCGAATAGTATTAACTTGCCTCCCTCAGTGCTGCGCACGCAGCTTGTCGTTCACCCCTTTAGCCTATGGTTCATATTTCACCCGACCGGTTCAATAATCAGCCGTTGTTGAAGTATTGTTTGTTGTCGTACTTCAAGCGGAAAAACACCGGATATGCAGCGAAGCAAAGATTTGCAAGATTTGAAGGAGCTTGTATTCATTCTCAATCGCTACAAGGTTCGACAAATAGAAGTAATTACCAACGCCCCGGGAACGGGCAGTAAATCATCCCGCTACAGGAAGTTTTACGAGGCGCTGCTTACCGAGCAGTGGCAGTCGGAGGAAGACGCCGCCGCCTGGCTCGGGTATTGCGCTAGCGATAAGCAGTACAAACGATTCAGAAATGAATTCAAAAAGCGCTTGTACAACACCACGCTATTTATCGATACCAACCAACCCGAATTCAGCGATCCGCAACGCGCCTATTATCGCAGTTGGCAGGAAGTGGCAGTGCTTAAAACGCTGGTGGGCCGGGGTACCACGATCAATGCCACGGCCATGGCCCGGCAACTACTGGAAGTAGCCCAGAAATATGAAATCACGGAAATCGCGCTGGAGTGCGCCCGCCATCTGCGGCAATACTACGCTGTGAAAGACGGCACAGAAGTCATGTTTCAGCATTACAGCGATTTGGTCCGCAATTATATGGAGATCTATCAGGCTGAATTAATGGCAGGCGATTATTACGAGCAGATTATTATTTCATATACGCGTTCAAAAGCCGGCCGGCGCGAAAATGGCTTGCTGGCTAATAAATATTTAGCGCAATTGACGCCTTATCTGGCGCGCTACGAATCGCACAATCTGGTAGTTTATTCCAGTATGATCGCCATTTTTGAGCGTATGTGCGTGTTCGATTGGGCCGGTACGATTGAACTATGCCAGTCAGCCCTCGACAAACTCAACAACCGCCCCTCGGTATCGCCCAATGTCATTAGTTCATTTTTGCACCAGATAACGGTTTGCCACACGATGCTCGGGCAGTACCGGCAGGCGCACGAACGCGCCGTGGAAAGCCTCGGCAAAGCTACCGAAGGTTCGCACAACTGGTTTAAAAGCCTGGAGGTGCTGCTGGCCAACGCTATGCATGCCGGCGATTATGCCCTGGCCTGGCAGACCTATCGCACCGCCACCGGACACGTGCAGTTTCAACGCCTGAGCGACCCGGTGCGCGAACCCTGGAATCTGTATCGCGCCTACCTGGGACTGGCCATCAAACTACGGCTTCTCGACGTGTCGCCTCGCGAAAAGGGCGACCTGGCCCGCTTCAGGCTGGCCCGTTTTCTCAACGAAGTGCCCATTTTTAGCCGCGACAAACGCGGCATGAATATTCCCGTATTGATTGCCCAGGTTTTGTTTTTACTCATCGAAAAACGCTTCGACGAGGTGGAAGAGCGCCTGGAAGGATTGCGCAAGTATAAGTCGCGCCACTTTTCAGAAGACGGCGACCATTTTCGCACCGACTGCTTTTTCCGCTTGCTGTATCTGTTGTTGAAATGCGATTTCCAGCCCGTAAAAATGGAAGCCAAAGCCGCTCCACTGCTCACCCAGATGACTAAAGTAGGCATTAACCTGGCTGATCAAACGCATGAATTGGAAATAATCCCCTACGAAAAACAATGGGAATGGGTGTTACTGGCGCTTCAGCCTCAGAAAACTATCGCGCCATCAAGTCCAGTATCGCTTGCTGTACCATCCCGTAATCAGTAAAAGGCAAAAAGTGGTTTTTTTTGGGCAATTCTACCATGTTTAGTATCTGATCGGGAATATGCCGCCTGCTGAAGTCAATATTGGCCTTCGGCGCCAGCCAGTCTTTGTAGCCGTGTAAATGCGTTACCGGCGCCTTCAACTGCGACCAGTCGCCGACCATGCCCCGCAATTCAGCTACATGCGACAGCTTTTCGTCGCCTGCTACCCGGTTGGCGCCCGACAACATCCAGCGGGTGGCGCGCCAACGCGCAAAATGGGCAAACCAAAAGACGGGCTCGCTATCGGGGTCATTGACCGGCGCCAACATGAGTATTCCCCCGATGCGACCGGGTTGCATCACTGCGCATTTGGCAATCACCGGCCCGCCATACGAATGCCCCACCAGGTATACCGTGTCTGCCCCGTATTGATCTATGACAAACTGCACCATCTCGGCCTGCCCCGCGATGGAAGTCTCCGCTTTGCCATAATTGGAATACCCATAACCCAGCCTGTCTACCGACACCAGACATGCGCGCTTTAATAAAGTACTGTCAGCCAGGTAAGGGTGAAAGTTGTCTGACGACCCCGGCGCGCCGTGCACAAATACGATGAGTTTGCCCGCACTGGTATCACCGGTCTCGAGGTATCTTACGGTGTGCCCCTTATACGGCAAGTGATGTATGGTCACCGCCACCCCGCGTTTGTCAAAATACCGCTCCACAGCGGCGTCAGAAGTGCGAAAATCCATGCGAATGAAGAAGATTAATGCTGTAAGGAATAGGGCGCCTAGTACCCAAGCGCCAATGCGAAAAAAACGACGGGATGATGGTTTGATCATGGTTATGGGTTTATGCGACTGAAAGGAGTCCCGTACTGACCAAAGGGAAGTCGGGAAGGG
>DAINSQ010000004.1:0-76393 GCA_036741235.1 Saprospiraceae bacterium
ATCCGGCCAGCGAGGCCAAACAACACCTGGCCAGAGAAGTGATCTAATCGGATTTGATGGAGAACAAAGCTGCGGAGGCCTTGCTTCAGGAAATGGCTGCCGTCATTGATGCAAAAAAAGTTGCCGGAGAACAGGTAAGCATTGTTATCTCGGGAAGCGAGAATTTCATTGTCAATAGCCCAATTACAGGAAACGTATACTTTGGGGGCAGCGGTAAAAAGGATGGAGAAGGGTAAATACGAATACAAAGACAGCTCTCATTTTATTGCGCATTCCGTAATACACGGCCCTGTGCATTTTTCCTCCGTTCCTTTTAATCAAGCTGCTTATCTAAAACGAATTCTAAACGATAAAGACAACATAACCACTGACTTAAGATATGTAGATATTTCCAGTCATGAAAATATAAACTTTGAGATAGACAACATTGGAATAGAAGTACTTGACAGCCCTGACTTAAAGTTGTCCGGATTGCTCAATAACTATTCCTACTGGGACAATGAATCTGACGATGAACCGGAAATTCCAGAAAGCGAACCACCTGAAGAAAAAAAAATCACCCAACGCGTCGATAAAATATTGACTATTGCCTCCGACACCCAGCGCTTTGTGCTGGTTGGCGCGCCTGGTTCGGGAAAAACAACAACGCTAAGAAAAGTATTACACGAAAGAGCCAGGCAAATCCTTGAGCTGAGCCAAAACAACAAATTACCTGTATTTATTGCCGCAAAAAATTATAGCAAAATAAATGGCAACGATTTTGAAACGCTTATATCAAGAGCGCTCGGAACTGATATAGGTAATACCATACAATTGCTGAATAGCGGTAATTTACATATTCTGATCGATGGTGTAAATGAAATTGATTCCGACCAAAGATATGGCGCTTTTGATGAGATCAACAAATTGATGGACTACTATCTGGATTGCGCTTTTATCATTTCATCCAGAAAATACGGATTTCAAAATAAGTTTAAAATTAAAGAATTTGAACTCAAAGAATTCCAGGAACCGGAAATCAGAGAATTTTTGTTTAAACACAATCCGGAAAAAGCTGAAACAATATGGCAGGAACTCGAATCCAATAAAAAAATCCTGGCGCTCGCTTCTAACCCGTTGATGTTGTTTATGATCTTTGCCGTTTCTTTCAAAACCGGCAAAATACCAAAAAACAAAGGGGTACTATTCGATTTTTTTATCAAGGGTATATTAGAAAACGAGTATACAAAGACCAGCGAAACCAGAAAATTTCACTACGAACATATCGAGAGTTATCTGTTAGAAAGACTGGATGTATTGGCGTTGTTTTCATTTTCCATGAAAAAAGAAGGAAAAGTTAGTATTGAAAAAGAACGCCTGAAAAATATTATTCACAAGGAACACGACTACGACGTATTTTTTGAACTCCTCAACAGTCCGCTTTTTGTGGAAGACGGCGATAATATCTCGTTTTACCACGAAACTTTTCTCGATTATTTTGCAGCCCTTCACATTAAGCAGCAGTTTTTATCCCGCCTCGATGGAGCTTTATCGCTGGAGGATCTTGGTATAACTGATATCACGGCTACCCAATGGTACGAACCGCTGATATTGTGCTCCGATTTGCTTTCTATAAAAGGCGCCAAAGAACGACATGCCTTTCTGTTTTTTGAATTACTGTATAAAGGCGCTATTAATCAAAAGCGCCAACAACATTCGTTTGCAGTTAAAGAAATAGCCTATTCGAATGGCGCCTACCGGTTGACAGTAACAAAACCCAGTTTACTGGCGTTGAAGTCGGGCATACGTGAAGATTTAACAATACCGTGTAAAATTGCATTTAACCTCAAGTCCAGATTCCCCAATGTTTATAAAACAGCTGAGCAATACCTGAAAAATCACATGCAATTGTGGTATCTGCTCAATGAAAATTTCAAGAACCAGTTATCGTACAACAAATTTTTCGCCGCTGTTGGAGCGTTAAGCAGTCCCGAATTAATGCAACATATTCTTTACTATCTGGACTGGCAAGAATTATGGCTGTATGGTCAAAAATATAAAACAGAGGTCATTGAAGCATTTGTAAAAAATATCAGCGATTTTGAAATGTGTCTGGAATTGCTGAACAACCAAGATCTAAGGAAAAATGTCCTGTGGGAGGATATCAATAAAAAAATGGACATCCTCGGTAATCAACTTTTTTCGAGCATCACCACAAATGAATTAAAAAGATACTATCTCAAAAATCCCAAAAACCAACAATTACTCGAATTTATCGGCGGTATTGACCTGGACTTTTTTATCGAAAACTTTGATTTCGCAAATTGGGAACTCAATGACTTTATCAATGTACTCAAAAACAACCTGCGATCTTCAAAGGCAAGATTAACATTAGTTGAATTATTACAAAAGCCGGAACTTGATGATTCAGAAAAAATAAGCATATACAAACTATTCCTGAGAGGGCCATATTACAAGGAAATAATTGCCCATATCAATGCAGATATACTCGATTCATCTCCTGCCTATTCTTCAATAGTCGATTTATTGCGACTCTTGCCTTTTGAGGAATTATCAGCGAGTATCCAGGATTATTTCCGAAATTATAAAATCATCAATGAAGATATTTTAGTTGGATATACAGTGTCAAAAGTCAAAGATAAAAAAATCGGACTTTTGGTTAAAAATCTAATGCTGACTTCAAATTCTGATATTTTGTACTACCAAAATGTATTGATTGCCAATAAATATTACGAGGTTCTATCTATCACTTTTTCGCGTACAAATAACTTTGGCAATTCTATTAGCATCAGTAATATAAATCAATTTCCAGTCACTTTGAACGCCCTGTTTTATATTTCACATAACGACGACATCGACACGATTACAAATAATTCGGCAATGTCATTTACAAATTATTACGGCAATTTGACCCATCCATATTTATTAAATAACGATAGCAACTTTATATCGCTGTTAGAAAAATACAACAATCAGGAACGATATAACATTGTAAGAAAAATAGGCTGGCTGCATAAATACCATATGTCTTTGCCACAGGTAAAATACTACCTGTTCATAGCTAAATATGGAAACTATTACACAGTTTACGGCCTTCAAGATGGGCAAACCATACACCATTACAGCGAAGACGAGAACAGCGCTTTTCTGTTTAATATAGCTGTAAAAGAAGAAAATGGATTACTTGTATTTATTGAAGACCAGATTAACAGAGATAAAAAAATAGGCTATACTGAAAGTCAGATAATCCGGCTTGACCCTGGACGAAAGGAAGGCCATATTGCATTAAAAAAAAGGGATAATAATGGCGATAATGATGTAAAAGATTACTATTTCGTATACAATGACTGCAACTTCAGGCCGAAGTTAGGCGACTACGTTTCTTTTCTCCCGGCTATCAACACACGGCTGAGCGCAAAAGGCCTGCCAAAAGCCTACAAAATTGAAAAATTAAAAGAAGTAGATACCTGCAGGATCAAAACGGTTGCCCTTTTTCAATCAAAAGAACTTTGTTATCACGGTTATGCTGAAGACCTGACCACATCCGAAGAATTGTATTTCAGGCTGCCGGTAGGTATGCAAGGCAAAATCAAAAATTATGAGGGTCTTATTACGGCAGGCATGATTTGCAAATACCTGACTGTTTATGACGCTCCGGCCGACGAGCGGAAAAAGCGAATCAACATTGTTAGTATTCAGATAGATATTTGCAGAATAGCGCGACTGTTTGGCACGGAAGAAAATGCAGCATATTATTCAGGCATCGCTTTTGACGTCAAGACAAAAGAAAAGCTGTTTTTTAGAATAAACAAACCTGACGTACCCGCCCTTCCGAATTTCGACGGCAGTTTTACCGCCGGTAAACTCTGTAAATACGCCGTTTTAGCAGACGAAACAAATGAAAAATCAAAATTGGTGGCTTTGACCAGCATCGTTGTCAATAGACCCAAAAAAAATTCGGAGGATATTGCGGAACCCCTTGACCATTGAATAAGCCCGATACTTCATGCTATGAATCCTGCAATCACTGTCATTGTTTTATTTTTCACCTATCTTTGAACTACCAAAGCCCTGACATCGTTATTCACAATAAAATCGGCGGCCCCAATGGTGGCATCAACACTCAAAATAGACATACGCCAACAATCGCTTCAGGATATAGAGGCCTTTTTCGCCGCGCAGGGAGAACCCCGCTTCCGGGCCAAACAAGTGTATGAATGGCTTTGGAAAAAAGGCGCTTTTTCTTTTGAAGAAATGACCAACCTCTCCAAAAACCTGCGGCAGACCCTTGAGGAGCATTTTATTATCCGCCCAATCGCGATCGACAAAGTGCAGCACAGCGCCGACGGTACCATCAAAACCCGCTTCCGGCTGCACGACGGGCACCTCATCGAATCGGTGCTCATTCCCGTGCCCGACGACAACCGCTATACGGTGTGCGTATCCTGCCAGGTAGGCTGCAGCCTTACTTGCACTTTCTGTGCCACCGGCCGCATGAAACGCTTGCGCAACCTCGACCCTGCGGAGATATACGACCAGGTGCTGCTGGTCAACCGCCAATCACTCGAAACTTACGGCCATCCCCTCACCAACATCGTATTCATGGGTATGGGCGAACCGCTTTTGGCCTATAGCAATGTAATGCAAGGTATTGAGCGTATCACCTCGCCCGAGGGCCTCGGCATGTCGGCCAAACGCATCACCGTGAGTACCGCCGGTATCGCCAAGATGATCAAAAAGCTAGCCGACGACAACGCGCAGATCAAGCTGGCGCTGTCGCTGCACGCCGCCGACGATGCCAAACGCAACGAGATTATGCCCATCAACGAGCAGAACAATCTGGCAGCGCTTGTAGAAGCACTCCGCTATTTTTACAATAAGACCAAAAATCCAATCAGCTACGAATACATCGCTTTTCAGGATTTTAACGATAGCCTGGCCGACGCTGCCAACCTGCTTCGCTTGTGCAAACACTTTCCTGTGAAGATAAACATCATAGAATACAACCCCATCGATGGGGCGCCTTTCCACAAAGCTTCGGAACACCGCATCGACGATTTTGCGCGTTATCTGCGCAGCCACGGCGTGATGGTCACCGTGCGCCGCAGCCGCGGCCGCGATATTGACGCTGCTTGCGGGCAATTGGCCAACAAGGGCTGATCCTCAATTATTAAAAAAATAAGGCGTATCTTTGCCAACCTCCTTATTGAAGAGGTTGTTTAGGTCGAATGGCAGCAAGTAACCTGGATCAACTCCTCGCCTTGTATCGCGAGGACAAGCGCACGCAGCAAATCCTCGCTGCACTCAACGCTCCATCGCCGGCCCGCCTGCAATTGCAGGGAACGGTTGGCGCGCTGGATTGCTTTGTCTTCGCAGGAACCTTTCAGGCTCAGGCCAGGCACTACCTGATCATTGCCTCCGATAAAGAAGAGGCCGCTTACCTGCAGAACACCCTCGCCGGCCTGCTCGATAAAAAGCCGGTGCGGTTTTTTCCCGATTCTTTTAAACGCCCCCAATACTTCGAAGCGCTCGATACCGCCAATGTGCTGCAGCGCACCGAAACCATCAACAAAATAACGACCTCGGGCGCCGCCGGCGAAATCATCGTGACCTACCCCGAAGCGCTGTTTGAAAAAGTGGTGGCCCCCTATGCCCTGGAAAAAACGCGCATCGACATCAACATTAAAGAAAAACTGGACGTAGATTATCTCATTGAAGTATTGGTAGAATACGGCTTCCGGCGCGAAGAATTCGTCTACGAACCCGGCCAGTTTTCGGTGCGCGGCGGCATCATTGATATTTTTTCCTATGGAAACGAATACCCCTACCGGGTTGAACTATTTGACGAAGACGTAGAAAGCATCCGCGTTTTTGACCCGCTTACCCAACTTTCCCTGCGCAACATTGCCAAGGTGTCGATAGTGCCAAATATCAATACCCAGTTTTCCAACGAAGATAAAGTCTCGCTTTTCCAGGTCTTGCCGGAGGAAACCGTCGTGTGGGCAAGTGATCTCCAAACGCTGCTCGACCGCTTGCAGCAATGCGTGGAAAAAGCCGCCGAATTTGCCAAAGAAATCAGCATTCTCGACAAATCGGAATTGGCAGAGATCTTCCGCGACCGCGCTTTTATCCGGCCCGTTGAGGTAATGGAGGATCTACAACGCCAATCTATCATTTGCTTTAACGACGGACCGCAGCCTATTGAACTGAAAGACAAGATTATATACACTGCCCGCCCCCAGCCCAGCTTCAACAAAAACTTCGAACTGTTGATCAACAACCTGCGCGACAACGAGGCGAAGCAGATGGTCAACTACCTGTTTACCGACAACCCCAAACAAGTAGAGCGTTTCTACGCTATCTTTTCCGACCTCCACGCCGGCGTGTTTTTCCACCCCGTCACTACCGCCATCCATGAAGGGTTTGTCGACCTGGACTTAAACGTGGTCTGCTATACCGATCACCAGATTTTCGAGCGCTTTCACCGCTACAAACTTCGCCAGGGTTTTACCCGCGACCAGGCCGTCAACCTCAAAATGCTGCGCGAGTTGCAGCCGGGCGACTATGTTACCCACATCGATCACGGCATCGGGCGATTTTCGGGCTTGCAGAAAATGGATATCAACGGGCACGTACAGGAATGCGTCCGGCTGGTGTATAAAAACAACGACTTGCTGTACGTGAGCATCAACTCGCTACACAAGATCTCAAAATACCTGGGCAAAGACGGCGCCGAGCCCCAACTCAGCAAACTGGGATCGGAAGCCTGGAAAAACCTCAAAAAAGCCACCAAAAAGAAACTCAAAGATATCGCCGGCGAACTCATCAAGCTGTACGCCAAGCGCAAAGCCTCGGAAGGTTATGCTTTTTCGCCCGACGGCTATTTGCAGAACGAACTCGAAGCCTCATTTATCTATGAAGATACCCCCGATCAACTCAAGGCCACCAATGACGTAAAGGCCGATATGATGAAAAGTTACCCCATGGATCGCCTCATTTGCGGCGATGTGGGTTTCGGCAAAACGGAGGTGGCTATCCGGGCTGCTTTTAAAGCCGTTTGCGACGGCAAGCAGGTGGCGGTGCTCGTGCCAACTACAATCCTGGCCCTGCAACACTACCGCACTTTTTCGGAGCGATTGCAGGAATTCAGCATAAAAATTGACTACCTCAACCGCTTCCGCACGACCAAAGCGCGCAATGAAGTTTTCAAAAACCTCAAAGAAGGCAAAATTGAAATCGTCATCGGCACACATGCCTTACTCAATAAAGAGGTTCAGTTTAAGGATCTTGGGCTGTTGATCGTCGATGAAGAGCAAAAATTCGGCGTCTCGGCAAAAGAAAAATTGCGCAACATCAAAGTCAATGTCGATACGTTGACGCTGACGGCCACGCCCATCCCGCGCACCCTGCAGTTTTCGCTGATGGCCGCCCGCGATCTGTCGATAATCCGTACCCCGCCGCCCAACCGGCAACCCATACACACGGAAGTGCGCGTCTTTAGCGAAACCATCATCAAAGACGCTATCTACTACGAAGTCAACCGCGGCGGACAGGTTTTCTTTGTACACAATCGCATTCAGAACCTGGCCGATGCCGCCATGCTCGTCCAGCGGCTTTGCCCCGACGTAGACGTGGCCGTGGCTCACGGTCAGATGGAAGCCGAAAAACTGGAGCAAACGCTCATCGATTTTATTGACAAACGCCACGAAGTCTTGGTGTGTACCAATATCATCGAAACCGGTCTGGATATTCCCAATGCCAATACCATTTTGATCAGCAACGCCCACCAGTTCGGCCTCAGCGACTTGCACCAGCTGCGCGGCAGGGTGGGGCGTTCCAACAAACGCGCCTTCTGCTATCTGTTCAGCCCGCCACCCTCCGTACTCACTCCCGAAGCCCGCAAGCGACTTCGCATCATTGAAGAGTTTTCCGACCTGGGCAGCGGCTTTGAAATTGCCATGCGCGACCTCGACCTGCGGGGCGCCGGCAACCTGCTGGGCGGCGAGCAAAGCGGTTTTATTGCCGAAATAGGCTACGAAACCTACCAGAAAATCCTGGAAGAAGCCATCCAGGAACTCAAAGAACAGGATTTCAAAGAGGTCTTCAAGGAAGAATTGGAAAAGGAAAACCGCTTCGTGCGCGACGTGCAAATCGACACCGATGTAGAAATGCTCATCCCCACGGAATACGTGAGCAATACCCAGGAACGGCTGAGTTTGTATACCGAACTCGACGCTATAGAAACCGAGGAAAACCTCGTTCAATTCGAGGATATGATGCGCGACCGCTTTGGCAGGCTGCCGGCAGAAGTCATCGAGCTATTCGACGGCCTGCGCCTGCGCTGGATTGCCAAATCGCTGGGCTTCGAAAGACTGGTGCTGAAAGAAAACAAACTGCGCTGCTATTTTGTGGAAAACCCGCAATCGGCTTATTACGAAAGCCGCTATTTTCAAAATGTGCTCCAGTTTATTACTACTGAAGGCCCCAAATTCGGCATCACGCTTAAACAGTCGCCGCGGAACCTCATTCTGGTGAAAGACAATGTAGCCGGTTTACGCGATGCGCACGCGTTATTGGTGGCGATAGCTGAAAATTTGGCTGCGAAAGTTTGATGCCAATCCTATTGTCCTTTTATAAACCTCCCCTGCCTAACCTCTTTTTCATTTTGGATAAATACAAAATATAACCCCGGCGACCAATTATTAACATCAACGTTAACTGTACTGTCGAGGGCTTGAATACGCTGCCTCCAACGGAAAATACCCCTTGCGTCGGTAATCAATACCTCTCCCACTCCAGATAGCTCAGAATCGATATAAAGCATTGTTGAAACCGGATTTGGGTATACCCGGAGCGGGGTGAAATAAGCATTGCTATGCCCCTGCAGGCCCGTTACTACCGGTTCGGCAGAAGATATGTGCATGCTGTCACAGGAGACAATAAAATAATCTGCTGCAGAAGGGTGTGCCTCCTGCCAGGCAGCGTATATTTCATTGATGGTTTTCCATTCAAAATCGCCGGCCTCACGATATGGTTCCAGGTTGCGTATCAATGCTGCTACTTTACTTACATAACCGGGGGACATAAAGTGGCGGAAATTCATCATCACTTTTATACTAAAAAAGGTGTCTTGCGGCCAATTGCGGCTTTTCATTTCTTGAATCAAATTAATCACGCGGTTTGACAGGAGGTCGACCGTGGTGGTATCCCATAACACAAACCCATCGTTGCAGCCGCCGCCCAGGCACACAAGCGGCTGGCCTGGGTTGTGCATGCCAAACCCCGCAATAGTAGGCGCCGACGGTCGCCAAATCCCAAATGCCTCATAGTCGTTGATATGCCCTGGAGAACCGCCTCCCCAAATGATTTGCGGCTGCCAGCTGTAATGCGGGTAAGTATGCCCTGGCTGCGGCGTCTGCCATTGGGTCCAATCCTGGCTCACTGCCGGAGAATTAAAATTGCGCCAAATAAACCCGCCCATTACCCTGCGTGGATAAGCCAACCCGCAACTGTCGAGCAAATACGCCAAATCGGCATAATTATAAGGATTATACGCCGGCCCCGGCAACGGTACGAAGTGGTTGTGGGGTTCTACGTCTATTTGGGACTGCTCGTCGGCCCATTGCAGGAGGTCCGTTTCATTAACTGCAGCAGCCTCATGGGCCAGATTGGCATTGATGATGTTACTTTCCACCATCATTACATATGCGGCATCGAGGGAAACTACCGTATCGCAAAGCGATTTTACTACCCCCCGTATACTGGCATAGTGTGCCGCATTGCCGTAATTCAATCCATGATAGACTTGATCATTCGTCTCATTGTGAGAAGCCAGGTACAGATAAACAGGTGTCTGCGCTGAAACTGTCAAGGTCAATAAAATGCCAATGACCAGGCTAGCGTTTTTTTTCATACCATCAGTTTGACCGTATGACTTTTAACCCGTCCTATGGTTTAATCGCAATATTTGACGATTGAGTTAAGGTGACAAGGTCATCCGGATTATTCGGTTATTTGAAAGATTCGAACAACCAGATCATCAACACCCTGTCACCCTGTCACCTTGTCACCTTGTCACCTTGTCACCTTGTCACTTCTTATTACCATCCCCCGTCTCCACCTTAATCGTCACCGGTTGCTGGCCGCCCTGTCCGCCGCTGCGCGTAAGCAACTTAAGCAAATCAAACCAGAACGGAGCGCCCTGAGAAATAGCGAGCGCCGTAACTGCCCATCCCAATAACTTCAGCAGCCAATCCCATACGCTTACGCCTTTGTAATCCGATTCCTTCCAGCCTAATCCCAGCGGCGTGGCGGCGCCTTCCAGATCCTCCTGAATAAGCATGTTCAACTGGCCTTTCAGTGAATCGAGGTTGGCTGATATCTCCTCCTGGCTTGCTGAATCGGGGTTAACACCCGGAGATTGATACTTGCTGTAGCTGTCGGAAGCCACAAAATCAGTAGCAATTTGAAGTACTTCCTGCCGTGCAGAGGAATTCTGCGAAAGCGAGCGATAAATCGCAAAGGTATCGGCATCAAAAGCTACCGCTATTAAAAATCCAATAGTGACGATGATATACTGCACATTGCGCTTATACCAGGAAGAAGTAAGCGACATCATTTCGTCAAAATAAGTAGCGATGGCCTGCTCGGCTTTGTTGATCTCCTGCCGGAAATCATCGGTAATATCGCGGGTATTCAGCGCCATCTGGGCTTGTAATGTTTCCAGGTGTCCGCGCAGGTCTTTATCTTTTACCCCCGATAAATCAATGCCGCCGTTGCCTCCGCCCGCCGAAGGCGCATCGAGCGAACGTTCGCCCGCGCCGGCTTCGCTGGAGGCATTGTTTTCTAACATATCTTTAACTACTGTTACAAACTGCGTGGGACTCAAATAGGCTGGAAGTTTCCCGCCGAAAAATCCCTTGGTGAGGTATTTTTGGTAAACCTTGCTGTTTTTAAACATGTCAGTGAGTGCCTTCTGCGCCTCTTTGGAGTCCAATTCCAACATGCTGGCCGCCGATTTCAATAGTAATTTTCCTCTTAGCGAGGTGAAATTGGCGAAAATTTCCTGGACGATAGATGCCAGGATACTCAGCAAGAAATACACAAAAATCAGACCGATAACAATTTCCAATGCTTTCATGAATAGTGGGTTTGTTGGATAAGTGACTAAGATAGCGTAAATTTGGATATAATTTACTTACCCTGGTGTAAATCATCACATACTATTTTGACGAAAACTTACCTGTAGTCGACTTCCCCCGGAAGTGCGTTTTTTTCATTCATTCAGAATATTCGAACATGCGATCTGTGTTATTGATTTGTTGTTTTATTGTTTTAACAACAGGTATTTTCTCCCAAAATTATTGGACCCCCATTGCTGAAAACCAAATACCGCTTAACGGCCCCCGCCGGATTACGCCCGATAAATATGCTCCATTGGCGCTCGACACTGCCCTGATGCTGCAAATATTACGCGAGGCGCCCCATGAAAGGCAAGTATCCCCTTATGCCAGTCTCGCCATGTTGGAGGTACCCGTTCCAAATGGCGAAATGCAAACCTTCCGTATTGTTCGATACGACATGATGGAACCCGGGTTAGCCGACCGCTATCCCGGGATTATGACTTTTTTGGGCGTCGGTACGGGGCGAGAACCGCAGTATATACGCCTCGACTGGACGGCCAGGGGCTTTCACGCTACTTTTACTACGCCACGCGGCAAGGTTTACATTGATCCCTATTGCTTTGACAATGTGCTGCACTATGTGAGTTATTATACGACTGACTATCCCGAACCTGCTACCCCTTTTGAGTGCCATTTTTCAAAGGAGAATAATCTTGGAATAAACGAACCTTCCGATGGCGAATTAAAAGCCGGCGATTGCGTCTTCCGGTCTTATCGGCTGGCCATGGCCACTACGGGCGAATACTCCAATTACCACGGCGCCGACAACCCCTCCGAATCTGCACTCGTCCTGTCGGCAGTAGTAACAGCCGTCAACCGGGTCAACGAAGTATACGAACGCGATGCTACCATCAGAATGATCCTGATAGCCAATACCGACGATGTTTTTTATTATAATCCGGCCACTGACCCCTACACCAATAGCAGTGGAGGTACCATGCTGGGCGAAAATCAGACCACTCTTGATGCCGTAATCGGCACCGCCAATTACGATATGGGCCATGTGTTCAGCACCGGCGGCGGCGGCGTGGCCAACCTCAACGCACCCTGCGATCCCAATTTGAAAGCCAGGGGCGTCACAGGTTTGGGCAATCCGATCGGCGATCCGTTTTACATTGATTATGTAGCCCATGAAATGGGACACCAGTTTGGCGCCAACCACACGCAAAATAACGACTGCAACCGCGTCCCCGCCACAGCCATGGAACCTGGCAGCGCCTCTACCATCATGGGGTATGCAGGTATTTGCAGCCCCAACGTTCAAAGCAATAGCGACGATTATTTCCACGCCATCAGCTTACAGGAAATCGGCAACTTCGTAGCCTTTGGCAGCGGCAATTCCTGCGATACCCCGCTGCCGTTTGTCAATAACCCACCCACGGTAGGCGCCGGCAATGACCGCATTATCCCGGTTTCAACGCCGTTTATGCTCACCGCTTCGGCCAATGACCCCGACGGACACCCGCTCACTTATTGTTGGGAACAATGGGATAATGAAGCAGGCGACATGCCGCCACAAACTACCAACACGCAAGGCCCCATGTTCCGCACTTTTGACCCCAACAGCTCGGCTACCCGCTATTTTCCTCGTTTGCAAGACCTGGTCAATAATGTCTCCCCCACCTGGGAAGTACTGCCATCGGTGGGCCGCGATATGGAATTCAGAGTCACGGTACGCGATAATAACGGCGCAGCAGGTTGCACGGCAGAAGACAACATGACAGTAACTACGGCAGCAGGTATCGGCCCCTTCCTGGTTACCGCCCCAAATACGGGAAGTACAGTGTGGACAGAAGGGCAATTTGAACAAGTTACCTGGAATGTAGTCAATACGACGACAGCGCCGGTAAGTTGCAGCCTTGTTGACATATTCCTGTCTTATGACGGCGGCTTTACCTACCCTGCCCAATTAGCCAATAACCTGCCTAATAACGGCGTCGCTTCGGTATTGGTACCAGCAGGAACTACCACAACAGCGAGGGTGATGGTCAAAGCCGAAGGCAATATCTTTTTTGATATTTCAAATGCCAATTTTACTATCGTTGCAGGCGCCGCCGACTTCTCCGTCGGCGCAACCCCGGTCAGTATTACAGCCTGCCCGCCCAATGACGCAGTGTATACCATTAATACAGGATCTTTTGGCGGCTTTTCAGGAAATGTGACTTTGTCGCTTACTGGCGCGCCGATGGGAACAACGCATACTTTCAGCGTCAACCCCGTCATTGCCGGCAATTCGAGCACTCTGACCATTGGCAATCTGGCAGCCCTGGCGCCCGGCGCTTACAACATGGAAGTATGGGGTTCCGGCAGCACGGGACTTAGATCCATTGCTATCGAGCTAAATGTATCAGAATACCCTGGTATACCCTCCGGCATTACCCCTGCTAACGGAGCTACAGACCATACCATCGTACCTGTTTTTACATGGTCTACTTCATCAAATACAATCCAATACTCGGTTGAGCTTTCTTCCAGCCCTGTATTTTCCACTATTTCTGCAAGCACAACCACTGCCGGCACGACCTGGTCGCCGGAACTTGAACTGCAACCGCTGACTACCTATTATTGGAGGGTGCGAGGTATGAACACCTGCGGCAATGGCAACTGGTCGGCGGTTTCGTCATTTACTACCGTTCCCTGTTTTACTTATACTAGCGCCAACGTGCCGGTAACTATTCCATCTTCAGGTTCGCCAACAGTGACCTCCACCCTGAATATCACCGACGCAGGCATTGCGACCGACCTCAACGTCGTCAACCTTAGCGGCACGCATACCTGGATAAACGACCTGGCCATCGACCTCATCGGCCCCGACAATACCACAGTCACCCTGTTTGCCCAAATTTGCGACGACGAGGACAATTTCAACATCAACTTCAGCGATCAGGCGGCATCTTCCAACTATCCCTGCCCGCCCACCGACGGCGGCGCCTACCGCCCTCAAAATCCGCTAAGTCCATTCAACAATAAGTCGATTACAGGTATATGGACCCTGCGAGTCCGCGATTTATTCAACCAGGACGGCGGCCAGCTACAGAGTTGGGGCATCAGGGTATGCCCCTCGGGTTCTTCATTGTTACCCGTTGAATGGCTGTCTTTTTACGTGCTGGCACTTGAAGATCATGGGAGTATCCGGCTCAATTGGGCTACTGCAGCCGAGTTTAACAATGCCGGTTTTCAGATAGAGCGAAAAACAGATAATGAATCTGAATTTGCGACTATTGCGTGGATAGACAGCAAAGGCAACGAAGGAGTGTCTCAGCACTACGAATGGACTGACCTGTCCGCACAGCGCGGATTGCGTTACTACTACCGATTGCGACAACTCGACTACGACGGCAAAGAAAGTTATTCGCCAGTACGCACTGCCGAATTGACATCCAGTGACGACGAATGCCGGCTCACCTGGCTGCCGGCCCAAAACATGTTATTACTGGGCTGCCCTGAAAGAACTACATCCCCGGCCACTTGCATCATATATAATATGCAAGGGCAACAGTTGTCTTCAATAAATATTGGCACTGATACGCACTCATTAAATCTGGATGAATTGCCCTCCGGCGTTTATCTGGCGGTAATAATAACAGGCGCCCATCGGGCATCAATGCGAATCGCTAAATAAATATTGTATTTTTCACCAGGCCTTAACCGGTGATTTATTATCATTGTAAATCGCGATGACTGTTATAATAAGAACAAGCCATGGAGATTTTTACCATCATTGCCATTTTGACCGTTCTTTCAGCCTCATTTGCATACATCAACACCCGGTTTTTGAAACTGCCTTTTACCATAGGGTTGAT
Source organism: Saprospiraceae bacterium (assembly GCA_036741235.1). GTDB lineage: Bacteria > Bacteroidota > Bacteroidia > Chitinophagales > Saprospiraceae > JABWBR01. The sequence continues at coordinate 14,987 of DAINSQ010000004.1, forward strand.
GACTATTGCTATATCCTTTACCCTTATCATTCTGCTTTTAGGCTGGGTCAATCACGAGATACTGGAAGATTCAAAGGCGCTTATCCAGGCAATAGACTTTAAGACCGTCCTTCTGGATGTAATGCTCAGTTTTTTATTATTTGCCGGAGCGCTTCACACCAAATTGGAATACCTGAAAAAAAATCGATGGCCCATCGCACTCTTTGCAACATTGGGAATGGTGGTATCGGCTTTCATTGTGGGAATACTGATGTACTTCCTCATGCTCGCATTTAATTATCCGGTGGAATTTATTTACTGCCTGCTTTTCGGCGCGCTTATATCGCCTACTGATCCCATCGCTGTTTTAGGAATATTAACAAAAGCTAACGCACCCAAGCAACTGGAAACAAAAATCGTCGGCGAATCGCTGTTTAATGACGGCATAGGCGTGGTGCTGTTTTTGGTCATATTTGGCATGGCCAAAGAAGGCGTTGAAGCCATCACCTTTTCTCATGTTGCGACTTTACTACTCGAAGAAGTGGGAGGCGGCATTGTACTAGGTTTATTGGCAGGCTGGCTGGGTTTTCGCCTCATGAAAACAATCAACCACTATGAGACGGAAGTCATGATTACCCTTGCCCTGGTAATGGGCGTATACGAATTGGCCAGCTATCTGCATTTTTCAGGGCCTTTAGCGGTTGTTGTGGCGGGTCTGTTCATCGGCAATGCATCTCCTGTCGTCGCCTGGTCAGAAACCACTCAAACCTATGTTGACAAATTCTGGGAACTGATAGATGTTTTTTTAAATGCCATCCTGTTCGTGCTGATCGGATTTGAACTGCTAATTATTACTTTCAATACGACCTACGTAACACTGGGCTTGCTCGCCATTCCCGCTACGCTATTAGCTCGTTATCTCGCTCTGGTTGGCCCTATTGCTATCTTCCGCAAAAAACTGGGTTTTGTACCCGGCACAGGGCTTCTCATGACCTGGGGTGGGATCAGAGGCGGTATTTCAATTGCTTTAGCGCTTTCTCTTGAACAGCAAATGGGGAGGGATTTATTTCTAACCGTAACTTACATTATTGTGATTTTCTCTATTCTCGGCCAGGGTTTGACTATCGGGCCCTTGGTAAAGAGAATAGTAAAACGAGCATAGTTTAATACGCAATCGCCACGCGCCGGCGCAGGTATAAGTCTTCCTCCGCACACTCAAGCATCAAATCGGCCACATCGGCAAAGCGAATAGCGGTTGCATTGGGGAGCGCCTTTTCTGCCTGGTGGCGATATTGCCCTGTGCGTTCTCCCGCCTGCATCATCGGCGGGCAGATAAACGTCCAATCCAGCCCGCTGTTTGTCAATAACTCATAGGAAAGATAATGCGCGGCTGAAATTTCTTTGAGAAAATCGGGAAAATCCGGCATATCGCGTACCAGGTGCGTATCGTCGGCTTCCAGGATACCGGCGCCGCCAATACCCAGCAATCGCTTGACGCCCGATTGCTTGGCCGCCTCAATAAGGCGTTGCATACCCTGATACAATACGTTGAGCCCCCCGCTGCGAGGGCCTATGGCCGACAAAACTGCGTCGTGACCGGCCATGGCGGCATCAAGATTATCGCTCAACATGATATCCCCCTGAATCAATTGAAATTCAGGATTCATAATATCCATTTCCTTGCGCGAATAAGCCGTCACCTTATGGCCGGCTTCAAGTGCAAACTGAACCAGATAGCTCCCCGTGTGTCCACTTGCCCCTACAATAAATAGTTTTTTTGAAATGCTCATGTGTCTGGCGACTTTATGCAAATATAAGGATTTATGAGGGGGAATCTCAAGTTGACCGGTATTGAACCGCATAAAGCCGAAATTATTTTTACCTTTACGCGACAATTCTTCAATGCGGTTTTATCAAATCCATCTGATTATTCTCTTGTATGGCAACTCCAAAATTAGAGGTTAAGCTCTTTTCTGGTATCGCATCGCGTTATCTGGCAGAGGCAATTGCAAAAGACTATGGCCAAAACCTGGGTGATATCGTTGTAAATCGCTTCAGCGACGGCGAAATGCAACCCGTGATCAATGAATCGGTCAGGGGAGCCTATTTGTTTTTTATTCAATCAACTTTTCCGCCTACCGACAACCTGATGGAAATGCTACTGATGATTGATGCCGCCAAACGCGCTTCGGCAGGCTATATCACGGCAGTAATCCCCTACTTCGGATATGCCCGGCAGGATCGCAAAGACAAACCCAGGGTACCCATCTCCGCCAAACTTATCGCCAACCTGCTGCAGGCTGCCGGCGTTAACCGTATTATGACCATGGACCTGCACGCCGATCAAATCCAGGGCTTTTTCGATATCCCGGTTGACCACCTCAAAAGCGAGGCCATCTATATCCCTTACTTGAAAGAACAGGATCTCTCCAATGTTATTTTTGCCTCTCCTGATGTCGGCGGCGTCAAACGCGCGCGTACCTATGCCAAATACTTCGCCAAAGACCTGGTTATCTGTGACAAGTACCGCAAAAAGGCTAACGAAGTATCCGAAATGACCGTCATAGGCGATGTAAAAGGCGCCGATGTAATCCTTGTTGACGACTTGGTGGATACCGCAGGCACCCTCTGCAGGGCCGCGCAAATTATTATGGAAAAAGGCGCCAACAGCGTACGCGCCCTATGCACCCACCCCATCCTGTCGGGAAAAGCATATGAGAATATTGATTCTTCCATGTTGCATGAACTGATTGTGTGCGATACAATACCGCTGCGCCAACAATCTCCAAAAATTAATGTGCTGTCTACTTCCAAGTTGTTTGCACGCGCCATTCGAAATATGCACGAACACCGTTCAATTTCTGCACTGTTTGTTGATGGATAATCAAAAAAACGCTATCTTTGCGCGCATTTTTTTAACTAAATAAAATTTCGCTTACCATGGAAGTAGTTGCAATCAAGGGGCAGGGCCGCGAAGGCCTGGGAAAAAAAGCCGCCAAGGCAGCCCGCAACAATGGCCGTATCCCCTGCGTAATGTACGGAGGCGGTGAAGCAGTTCATTTTACGACGTCCCCCACAGAAGTTAAAAACCTGGTATATTCAGGTGATTTCAAGCTTGCGGAAATTGAAGTCGACGGTGTATCGCACAAATGTATCCTCAAAGCTATCCAGTTCCACCCGGTTAATGAGGCCATTTTGCACATCGACTTTCTGCGCCTCATCGGTGGCCACCCTGTAAAAGTTGAGGTGCCCCTCCGCTTTAAAGGTACTGCCTCCGGCGTGAAAGCAGGCGGTAAGCTCCTCCAAACCGTCCGCAAAGTAAAAATCAAAACTACTCCGGAACACCTGGTAGACGAATTGTCGGTAGACATCAGCCACCTCGAATTGGGCCAGTCTATCCGTATTCGCGATATCAAGCCCACCGAAGGCGTTGAGATCATCAACTCCCCGGGTATTCCTATCGCTACTATCGAAATTCCGCGCGCACTGCGTAGCGCAGCTACCACCGCCGAAAAGAAGAAATAATCACAGGGGCGTCTCGTTTGACCGGGGCGCCCTCTCTATTTTTTCCCGCATAAGTGCAGCACCTCCGCGTCAGCTTAGTCCAGGCCGATCTCCACTGGGAAAACAAAGCCGCCAATCTAGATGCCCTCTCCAGGCGCATAACTCCGCTTTACGGCCATACCGACCTCATTGTTTTACCCGAAATGTTTACTACGGGGTTCTCTATGCATCCCGAAACCCTGGCAGAACCTACCCAGGGCGCTACGCTCGCATGGATGATGCAACACGCAGCCAACAGTAACGCAGTGGTAACTGGAAGTTTTATAGCCCTTGAAGACAACAAGCACTACAATCGCCTGGTGTGGATGCAACCCGACGGCGTATATTTCACCTACGACAAACGCCACCTGTTCACCTTGGCCGGCGAACACTACCATTATACCCCCGGCAATAACCGCCTTGTAGTGGAGTGGAAAGGCTGGAAAATTATGCCTTTGATCTGCTACGACCTCCGATTCCCCGTGTGGAGCCGAAATAACGTCAACTACGACCTGCTGCTCTATGTTGCTAATTTCCCCGAACGTCGCAACCACGCATGGAAATCGCTACTTGTAGCCAGAGCCATCGAAAATCAAACTTATACCATTGGCGATAACCGCGAAGGCGCCGACGGCAACGATATCTATCACTAAGGCGACTCCATGCTGGTCGATTATCAAGGCTTTGTTTTGTACCAATTAGCACACCACGAAGGCGTCTTTACTACTACGCTAAATCGCAATTTGCAGCTTGATTTTAGAAAAAAATTCAATTTTTTAGCCGATCAGGATTTTTTTTCAATATACTGATTGTCAAAAAGTTAAACCAAATTGTGGAAAACTTTTTCCGTAATTAGTTGCGCTTTTTGTTAGAAATACAAATTTAATTCTATACTTTCGCACTGTTACAACATTTGAGCCGAAGCAAAAACTCAACTTAATCCCACCCTGAACATATCCGTAAGCTTCGGCGCCAAAGCTTGTCTGTGTTATCTTCAATTGCTCACAGAAAGCTATATGGTTGGATAAAACTCATGGGAAATGTCAGATTCACACAGTTGCAGGGGTATCATGTTACTCCTCTTATTCTTTGCACTCACTAGCTCTGTTATTGCAAACACCCCTTCAGGGGGCGACAGCACCACGGTAGAAAGCACCGCCAGTAAAGCGCTCTTGCGCACTGAAATTGTCAATTACGCCAAGGAACTACTCGGCACACGTTATCGCTACGCAGGCCGTACACCGGCAGGTTTCGATTGCTCAGGCCTCACTTATTATGTGATGCGCCATTTCGAAGTTGGCCTTTCCAACTGCTCCCGCGCACAAATCAATGATGGCATTAAGGTTACGCTTGACAACGTCAAAGCCGGCGACCTGATTTTCTTCAAGCGCTACCGCAACCGCATTTCGCACGTAGCTATGGTAGTTGAAAAAAATGAAGAGGGCGTCTTTATTATCCACAGTACATCCCGCGGCGTTGTTATTGACAACCTGTCAAAGTCGAAATACTGGCGCCCGAAAGTATGCGGGGCTCGCGACGTATTGGCCAATAGAGACCTCCCGGTAGCAGAATTGCTTGCGCGCCGCGCAGAAGAGATAAAAGCAGCTCAGCAGGAAAAGCTCAAAACTCTGGCGCCTCAGGCGTTTTATATGTTGTACGCGGCGCGTTAAGCCGCCACTTGCACTCCGATCGCTTATCAACACTCGAGGGCGCTCTCCGTTATCCGGAGAGCGCCCTCTGTATAAATGCCTTCCCCTGCCGCCTTGTCGCCCAATTAATAAAAACTTACTATTTTTGCCCCACTACATATGAACGCCCTTTCGAAACATATCAGGATTAATTGTACAAAACGCATTTAGACAATGATTAATCTTATCCTCTTTGGCCCTCCCGGTTCGGGAAAAGGTACGCAGGCAACTCAACTGGTTGACCGCTATCGCGTATTGCACATTTCTACAGGTGATCTGTTTCGTTATGAAATGGGCAATAATACGCCGCTAGGACTAAAAGCCAAAAGCTATATCGAGAAGGGCGAACTTGTCCCCGACGAGGTAACAATCGGTATGCTCCAAAATAAAGTTGACGCACACCCGGAAGCGGAGGGCTATATATTTGACGGATTTCCTCGCACTATTCCTCAAGCGGAAGCCCTCGACGCTTTCCTGGCAGGCCGAGGCCAATCTATATCAAGGCTGATCATGCTGGATGTGCCCGATGAGGAGATTATCAAACGTATTTTGGGCCGGGGCGCTACCTCTGGCCGCGCCGATGACCTGGATGCCGACATTATTCAAAACAGGATCGATGTGTATAAACAACAAACATCTCCGGTATTCGATTTTTATGCGCAAACAGGCAAATCAGTTAAGGTAGACGGGGTAGGCGGTATTGACGATATCTTCAACCGCCTGTGCGCCGTTATTGACACCATCTAGCCTTTTTTTATTTTTCTACCCTGAACTGGGCGATGGGCTTACCGCTTGCTTTTACTATTAGCAAATAGCGGCCCGGCGGCGCTTTTGACAGGTTGATTGACTTGTTGTAAGGGCCCGGAGCCTGCTGCGTATAGCTCAATCTCGCAAGCTCCTTGAGTTGCGAATTGATGAGCACTACAACTACATCAGCCGCCTTTTCGAGATTATAATTGATCTTTACAGTACCATCTTTGGGGTCGGGGTCCACTTGGGGAAATACCGACCAGTCATTGTCGTCTTTGTCTTCAAATTCAACGCGGGGGTCGTAGTATTTTACTTTGCCGTTGCCATACATACTTTTGAGCCGGTAACGTACATTTTTCAGTTGCTGGTCGTCGCGAATACCCTTATCTTCAAATGTATAATCATTCTGCGCTTTGCCCTTTCCGGGAATTTTGCCAATCGACTGGTACTGCTTGCCGCCGTCCATTGAGCGCAGTAATTCGAAATTCATCGGAGTATTTTCGTTGTAAGTGGTCCAGCCCAATTTTATGACATCGCCGGCGCGCTCGGCCTCGAGGTCAAAAACTTCGGTAGATTCGCGGGCGGCCAGGATCTCCTCGCTGTCTTCCTCGGGCTCCTGCTGGGCCTGCGGCGGCGAAGCCTTGCGGTTTTTTATGGTCACTACGTCGCCATTACTCGGATTCCAGATGATCAATCCCAAGGGCGGTTCAAAAATATTTTTGTGGTTGATCTCGCGCACGTTTTCCGCACCATCTGTTTTTATCGTGCGTACTTCGATCTTCTGCTGATCTACAAAAACCCAGTTAAATTGGTTGAAACTACCGCTATTGCGGGTCCAGGACTTATTGTCGTCTGCTTCGCGTAACGGAGCGCCCCAACATCCTTCTCCGGCATATACGGTGCCGTTTTCGTCGTCGCGGATAAACCCCTCTTCACTGCCCGGTTCCCGGGAGGGACGGATGGGCCAGGTCCACTTGCCCACGTGCGAATCGGATTCAAAGGCAAGTTGAACGCGGTATTTGTAAAAATAGGTAGCCCAGTTGAGCAGCAATTCGTCGCGCTCGGCTTTTGACTTGGTATGGGGGCGAATAGCGTGGTGATATTGCACCATACGCCAGGCAACGGCAGCGCCGTTGGTTTTGAGGTCGTGCTCCAGCCATTCGCGCTGCGCGCCGCCTGAAGGAATGAGTGAATTGAGCGTATAAAGCCGCAACAGGTTGCCGCCAAAATTCATCGCATAGTAGATATCGGGATTTTTTACGTCGAACATTTCCACAAGCGATTTATTCGAAGACTCGTGATTGCCCCGAGCGACCAACACGGGAAACAAGCGGCCGTCGCTGCCGATAGTAGCCTGCCAGTCGTCTAGCCAAAAACGCCATTCCGTTGCGGTATCTTCTGCGGTCATGTCGCCGTTGAACAACACAATATGCGGGCGGAGTTTGCTCACCAGTTTATTGGCATCAAGCCTTGCTTCGCGGTGGTTGCGCGAATCGCCGCCTGCAATAATTGACAAGCGCGCGGTTGGGCTGTCAGGCGCCGTTTGAAATGACATACGGCGGCTTACCCCTTCGCTGTCTTTGATCACAAAGTAGTATACCGTGTTGGGCTGAAGTCCGCTCAAACGAACGTACTGGTTGTTCATACCCTTGGCAATAAGCGACACGTCGGGTCGCTTGGAATATTTATACGCCGCATATTGTTGGGCGCGATCCGAAACATCGTAGTACAATACCGGGTCGCTGCCCGATAGCTGGTCCCATCCAATTACCATGGTAGTGGCAGGATCTTCGCGCCAGGTTGCGCGATAACGACCGGTTGCCGCTTTCGCATAGCTTGCGATCAGCAAAATCCCTCCCAGAAGTAGCAATGTCAGCTTTGTATTTTGCATCTGCATGTGTGGGCTTTTAACTGGAGACCGGGCAGCTTGTGAACCCAATTCCAAAACGATTATGAATTGCTGAACATTATGCGTGTAGCCATATTTGGTGTGTTACCACCTTGATGTCGGCTTAAATTAAAGCTTTTTGAACGGGATTTATTGTACCTTTAAGCCACATTTATTTTTTTAAAACACTAATTCGCCGATGATACAAGATACGCATCTTTTTAACTTGCTTCACCAGGAGTTAGATAGACAACGCAAAGGAATTGAACTGATTGCCTCCGAGAATTTTACGAGCCAGGCCGTTCTCGATGCCATGGGGTCTTGCCTGACGAATAAATACGCTGAGGGTTATCCCGGTCGCCGGTATTACGGCGGCTGCGAGGTTGTGGATACAATCGAACAACTTGCAATCGATCGCCTGAAAGAATTGTTTGGCGCTTCATGGGCCAATGTTCAGCCCCACTCGGGCGCTCAGGCCAATGCAGCCGTTTTCCTGGCCGTTTTACAACCCGGCGATAGCATCCTGGGGTTCGACCTATCGCACGGCGGCCACCTCTCTCACGGCTCGCCAGTTAACTTTTCAGGAAAAATATTTAGCGCGCACTTCTACGGCGTAGAACAGGAATCCGGTTTAATAGATATGGATAAAGTTGCCGCCAAAGCCCGCGAAGTGAAGCCCAAGCTGATTATCTGCGGCGCTTCGGCGTATGCGCGCGATTGGGACTATGCCCGCTTCCGCGCCATTGCCGATGAAGTTGGCGCCTTGCTGCTGGCCGATATTGCCCACCCCGCCGGCCTCATCGCCGCCAAATTGCTCAACGACCCCATGCCCCACTGCCACATCGTTACTTCTACTACGCATAAAACCCTGCGCGGCCCCCGCGGCGGTATTATCATGATGGGAAATAATTTTGACAATCCGTGGGGGCGCACAACCAAAAAAGGGGAACCCATCAAAATGTCGGCAATACTCGATAGCGGAGTATTCCCCGGCATGCAGGGCGGCCCGCTTGAACACGTCATAGCCGCTAAAGCCGTGGCCTTCTTCGAAGCCTTGCAACCCGATTTCAGACAATACGCTCAACAAGTAATCCGCAATGCCCAGGTGATGGCCCAGGCATTTATCGACAAAGGCTACCACGTGATCAGTAATGGTACCGACAATCACCTCATGCTCATCGATCTGCGCTCGAAAAATGTAACCGGCAAGCAAGCCGAAAATGCCCTGGTGCGCGCCGATATTACGGTCAACAAAAACATGGTCCCCTTCGATACACAATCGCCAATGATTACCTCCGGTATCCGCGTGGGCGCCGCCGCCATCACCAGCCGCGGATTTAAGGAAAACGATTGCCTTAAGGTCGTAGATTGGATGGACGCCATCCTGTCTGATGTAGAAAATGAATCATTGAACAACCGGATTCGACATGAAGTGAACCTGTTTATGCAGCAGTTCCCATTATACTAAGGGACGCAATCCGTTTCAGGTATGGGTAAAGTAAAAAAAACACCGCCAGGAGCTCAACGCGCAGGCCGGGAGCAGGCCGAAGAAGAAACTTCCAGTGAAAATATCGCATTGGAACGGGGCGTTAATTATGTGTTGGCTATTGCCATCGACAAATATGCCGCACCCAACAAACCCCTTTACAATTGCGAACGCGACGCTGAGGACATTACCCGCATTCTGACTACCAAGTACACGTTTGCTCCCGAAAATGTGAAAAAATTGTATAACGAAAATGCAACCTACGATAATATACTGGTCGCATTGGATGAGTACTCTCGCCGGCTGGAAGAAAAAGACAGTCTGTTGATCATTTATTCGGGCCACGGCGAAAACCGCAATGGCATAGGCTTTTGGATTCCCGTAGAAGCTAAAAATTTTACCGATTACCTGCCGCTTAGCCTCATTCGCGATTATCTCGAGCCCGTCAAAGCGAGGCATATTTTTGTGGTATCCGACTCGTGTTTTGCAGGGCGTTTTTTTATGAGTACTCGCAGCGGCGCCGACTTTACAAAATACACCGAAAAACACCCCTCCCGCTATGCCCTCACTGCCGGCAGAGATGAACCCGTATTGGACGGAAAACCCGGCCAGAACTCGCCGTTTGCCGATGCTTTTAAATCTGTTTTGAGCAATAATTCCGATCCCATTGGCGCGGTAATGCTGAGCGAAAAAGTTTTACTGGACGTTTCCAAAAAAGTCGAAGGCTTTCAAACACCCCGCCACGGCGAACTCAATATCGATGGCAATAAGCACGGACAGTTTTTCTTCCATCCCAAAAAAGGTATGGGCGCCGAAGAACACCTGGCTACCGCCCAGTTGATTTTACAACTGGCAGACCACGTGTACGACCCTGGCTTGTACCGTTCGGCAGAAAAGCATATCATTTTTGCTATCGAAAATGCCCGACTGGATAATATCAGTCTACCCGAGGCGCTTTATTGGCAGGCCAAAGCGATGCAAAGCGCCGGCGATTACGAAGCAGCGATGCAATTATATTCCGAATTTATCGCTCAAAATAAACAGACGCCGAACCCCGCTCCATAGTCCAAAAACTTAGTTTATGAATAAAGAATTATTGGCAGACGCATATTATCAGTATATCCTTGCAGCTATACAGGCAGGTAAAACTCAGGATGCCGAGGCGAAATACAAGGAAATGGGACGTTTTTTTGACGGCCACGCCAAGTTTGCTTCGCTTCATAGTTTAATTGCGCCCGTTCAAATAAATCATGAAAAATCAAAGGTATTTGTGCTTGCAATAGGTATTGATCAATACCAAAGTTCAGACTATTCTCCATTGAGAGGTTGCGTTAACGACGCAGGGTTGTTTGTGGAATTAATTAAATCAAAAAGAAAAAATGTATATGTCACTTTTATAAAAGATACCGAAGCTACTAAAGCCAATATTATGCTGGCTTTCGAGGAGCTAGACAAAAAGGCCAAACCCGTCGACACCATTGCGGTCTATTTTTCCGGCCATGCGCATATTAAAGGATATTGGGATACATATAGCCTGGCTACTTATGATTCAAATATTGTCTCTGAAAAGAATAATCCTATTGTAATATACGGAGATGAACTCCACGACGCTATCCAAAAAATTGACGCAATCAATAAATTTTTGATCGTTGATACCCATTCAGATTACGATTTTATGGCTAAAGCCGTCGAATTGGGAAACTATACGGTATTGTTTGGTTGCGACGACGGAGAAACTGCCCACGAAAGTCAATTTGACGGAAAAACACACGGCGTTTTTACCTACGCATTTGCAACGGTTATTAAACAATACTCAAGCGAAGTATTGATAACCGGCGATTTACACGAACAAGTGGTAAAATATATCAAGGATAGAAATTTCAATCAAACGCCTAAAATGGTTGGCGATATTACGCCGCTGTTTTTTCCGCAAAAAACTATTCAGCCTGCTGAAATTATTAATATCACAAAAAACAACCATGCGCCGCTTTCGGAAAGGGATTATTATCGCTTGTCTCAAATAATACAAAAGTCGCCCTTGACTGGTAATTTATTTATTCCCGCTTTAAAAAAAATGGGATATCACCTTATCCAAAAAGGAGAACTAGACAAAGGTCTTGACGCTTTTGAATCTTATCAAAAAAACATAGGAATTATCAATGATGAAAATGATGGGCTTATACCACTAATCAGAATATGCGACAGACTCGGTCAATACGGCAAAGCGGCAAATTATTTAAAAAGCTGGTTAGAATTTCATCCTGGATTAAATGCCAAAAACCCGATTCAGGCTTTGTATGATAAATATTCAACTTATGCCGACGGCGTCCATAAAAAATATGCGCTGGTGGTCGGTATTAATCAATATATAAATTGCCCTACCCTCCAATCGGCACGTAAAGATGCTGAAAATTGGTATACCTATTTAGTGGAAGATCTTCAAATACCAAAAGAAAATATAACCCTGTTACTGGATAAAACAGCTACTCGAAAAACAATATTATCAGAATTTGAAAAATTCGCCGGGCTGGCAAACGAATACCCGGTATTATTCTTCTTTGCGGGGTACGGCTCGGCTTATTCCAAAACCTCAGAATCATCTACGAGGGATCTGGGTTGTGACACGCTGAAAGATGATAATAACGCCGCGCCTTTTATCCCAGCCATATTAAGTGTGGACGCGCGGCAGGAGGGCGTCCCCGATATCTTGTTTTCAGAACTGTACTCTTTGTCAGCTAATAACAAATCCAGGTTTCTAACCTGTGTGTTAGACATTGGGTTTGACGAAGTCGCTAACGGCAGGGGTATCAAAGCGGGGGTATTAAATACCAGGGGAATCATATCAGGCGCCTCCGGGCTGAGGACAATAGCCGGGTTTATACAGGGAATTGGCAATCTCACCATCCTGCCCGGCACCATCAATTCCGGTAATTTTTCAGAAGCGGCCAGACTATCATGCCAGGAGAATGAACAGGCCGGGCTTTTTTCTTCAAACCTGTTGGCCGTTCTCAGGGCAAACCCACATGCGATATACCGAATGAGCCAACTGGAAAAGGAGGTGCTGAGAAAAAAAACGCAGGTGACGGGCCACTATATCCAGACTCCAGTTTTCATCGGCGCCCCGGATTTTGTTGTCTTTGGCTTATACAACCTGGGAGAAGAAGAGATCGCCCAAATAAAAGACGCGCCTGTTGGCCAACTAAAAACCTTGCTGGAGCAACAAATGGGCGCCAACTGGGGTGAATTCCCTGATAACCCGGTCGTACTGGCAATCGCCGAAGCGCTGTTGGGCAACATTGAAAAAGCATTGGCCATGCTGAGCGCCGCCGTAGCCGACGAAGTCAGGGAACACCATCGCCATGTTAAAGCCAACTATCACCTGGGAAGAATATTGGTTGAAAACAGCAGCGATGACGACAAGGAAAACTGGAGCCAGGCCCTTAATGCAATGCGCGCAGCTACTCAGGCTAACCCCGGTTTTACTCCGGCGTATTACTACCTGGGAAAAGCTATCCGCCAGGTGAGCATCATTGAGGGTCGCTCGGAGGCGGTCAAAGCTTTTCAAAAATACCAACAAAGCAACTATATCATCGGCCATCAGGAAGAGGTAGATCAATATCTCGACTCACTCGATGATGAACGCCTTCGCAATCGATATATGAATGAAGGCATCATACACCTCGATAAAAATGAATTGACGGAAGCAGAACATTGCTTCCAGGAAGCCCGTCTGCTCGGCGAAAATTCAGCATTTTATTATATGGCGGAAATATATAACAGGCAGGGCGACTTCCTGCGCGCCCTCAACTCCTATAACCAGGCCCAAATATTAGGAGTAGGAATGGAAGACCTCGCCTTCAAGATGGGCGATATGGTGTGGAATTTTTTGAAAAATTCCGATGTAATCGCCAACGTACTGGAAGATCTTAAAGCATACAACGAGAATCCAGGTATCCTGAAAAACAGCGGCACCGAATCATTACTCGATCATCTGTCGAAAATTCAGGCGCACCTCTCAAAACTCAAACTATAGCGATACTACTTTTTTAACTGCCTTACCCCTGTTGGTCTCTATCTGAAGTAGGAATACTCCTTTACCCGGCAAGCGCAACGGATTCACCGGATTGGGGTAGTGGGCCAGCCGGCGGCCATCAATGCTGTAAATGGTGACAGCCCGGAGCTGAGCGCCCCACACGTCAACGGAGCATATGCCATTGGCGGTTGGGTTGGGCGTGATACGCACCTGAATATTGGCGGCCGGATGCTGCACATTTACCGTACCATCTACAAAGTAATCTTCTACCTGGGCGCTGCCCACCATCACCGGCGACTTGTCGGCGCTGTTGAACATACTCCGGAATGTCTCAATTTCAGGTGTGCTGGCGTCAAACAATTCAGCCATCCAACGGGGAGGTAAAGATTGATAATAGACGGCAGCATATGCCGACAACTTCCCCTGATACCCCTCGATTCCAATTCGGTAATGCACTACGTCCGAACCGCTGCCTTCAACGCCGTTTTTGCGATTGAAGTCGGGATCATTGGCTGCCTGGCCTTCAATACGAGTAGTATCGTATACCGGATGAGATACGCTAAATCCCTCGGGAGGAATGCGATTGTCTTTTAGATTGTTATACGCCCTTTCGAGTATGGAAGTAAACTGCCCATTGACATCTGCAGGCACGATCTCGTAAATCTGCGCCTGGTCGGGGCGATTGATCAATTGATAGTGAGGCTCAACGCCGCTACCCTGGCCTTCTACTTCAAAGTCGGGACGAAGGCGGCCCGACTGGAAAACGGTGTCGCCGGCTTCATTCACAACAGTAAACGACACAAAAGCACGTCGACTCGGATAACCCGAGGGGAATTTATGGCCCGCCTTATTGATAAGCTTGAGCGCAAAAGTTATAGAATCTGCAGTTTCTTCCTCCACTTCCAGGCTCATTTGCAGCGTTTTTTCCTGCAACATAGACAGCGTAGCGGCAATCGTGGCGTCAAAATGCTCGGCCTCTGCATCGATACCCAAGGTTTGACGGTGTTCCTTCATGAGCTTGAGCATCATGGTATTGGCGCCCGCCAATTCATGCAACCCATAGGGCGTACGCGGGTCGAGAAATAGATAATTGGCCGAAATCACCACGGGATCTTCAATGCGAGGCATATGACATCCCTGACAACTCACCCCTTGCTCTGGATACGAGGAGTTGAGCCATTCGTGATAAGTAGCCTGCTCTACATAAGATGTGCCAAGCGGGTTGCCCTCGTAGTCAAACGGGTGTGTAACCAGTGTGTGGCAGGGGGCGCAAATACCCGCATCGTTGATATGGTCGCGATAAAGCGGTTTGAAACCTACGAATTCTTCCATAGGCGCGCCGAAGGGACCAGGATAAGGGCCGAAAATGACGCGCGTTGTGTCAAAATATATCTCTCCGGAGAAAGTAGTTCCCAGATTTTGATCGCTGATTTTATGACAAGTCGAGCAGGTTACACCGTCGATGCCGATGGAATCCTGCAACATATCGTCAATGAGGTAAGGGCCTTGCCCACGCAAAAAGGCAGTGTAATGCCCATTAGGCGCATGGCAGGTCACGCATTTGCTCTGAATGGCTGTACTATGCTGAGGATACAGCAGGATTTCATGACTCACTTTGGCCCTCCAGAAAGGATCTTTGGCGCTATTGGCCATCATGGTGGCGCGCCAGTCGTCGTACATATTTACGTCGTTGCCTGCCAAATCAACCATAGCATAACCATTGGGGTCGAGGCCGTGGCAGCCTTTGCAGGCCGCTGATGTTGGAAAGATAACAGTAGAATCGATGGGCAACAATAAATTGGGCCCCATAGCTTTGAATGCCGCAATTTCTGCTTCGGTATGAAATCGCTTGGGCGCCGCATCGGGCAGATTGCCGGCTATGTAGATGGTTCCTAGTATAAGCGCGCCAATAAACAAATGCTTGGACATAGCAGTTTTTTTTGCATACAAGGTGATATAGGGTCAAAAACCACCTGTCGCCTTGTCACGTAAAAATGCAAATTCATTTTCATTGCGGAACAACTTGTCTCTATATTTTTAAGCGTTCCGTCGTGAAGATTGCGCTGACAGTGCCTGTGCCATATTACCAGATGCCAATTTACATGAACAATACGAACGAATGTTCGTTTCTTTATAAAAAGAAGTATATTTGTATCGCAAAAAAAGCCATGGCAGCTATGAACGAGTTGACCTTAGAGCAGGAATTCCAGGCCAAGATTGATGCTGATATCAAGATCGAGCCTAAAGACTGGATGCCCGACGCCTATCGCAAAACGCTAATCAGGCAGATCTCCCAGCACGCCCATTCTGAAATCGTCGGTATGTTGCCAGAAGGCAATTGGATATCGAGGGCGCCGTCGCTGCGGCGAAAAGTCGCCCTGCTGGCCAAAGTTCAAGATGAAGGCGGCCACGGGCTATACCTCTACAGCGCTACCGAAACGCTGGGCGTTGACCGCGAGGATCTGATAGACGATCTGCACAGCGGCAAAGCCAAATACAGCAGCATTTTTAACTATCCTTCACTCAATTGGGCCGACATCGGCGCTATTGGCTGGCTGGTTGACGGCGCTGCCATCATGAACCAGGTAGCCCTCTGCCGTACTTCCTACGGCCCTTATGCCCGCGCCATGGTGCGCATTTGCAAAGAGGAAAGTTTTCACCAGCGCCAGGGCTACGAAATATTGCTCACGCTGTGCCGCGGCACGGAAGTGCAAAAACGCATGGCCCAGGATGCCATCAACCGCTGGTGGTGGCCCTCACTGATGATGTTCGGCCCTCCCGACACCGATTCGCCCAACTCTGAGCAATCTATGAAATGGCGCATCAAACGCCAGTCGAATGATGAATTGCGCCAGCGTTTCATTGATATGACGGTGCCACAAGCTGACTTCCTTGGATTGGTACTGCCCGACCCGCTGTTGAAATGGAATGAAGACCGAGGTCACTACGACTTTGGCCCCATCAACTGGGAAGAATTTAAAAACGTGCTCAAAGGAAACGGCCAATGTAACCGGCAGCGCATGAAAGATCGCATCAAGGCCCATGAGGAAGGCGCCTGGGTGCGCGATGCAGCCATGGCTTACGCCGAAAAGCGCCGCCAACGTCAGGAACAAAAGACAAGCGTAGCTTAGTTTATCAAACCATCAGCACCATGAAAAACAACTGGCCACTGTGGGAAATCTTCATCCGCAGCAAAAACGGACTTAACCACAAACACGTTGGTAGCCTGCACGCCTCCGATGCAGCAATGGCTATCGAAAACGCGCGCGATGTCTATACCCGCCGCAACGAAGGCGTTAGCATTTGGGTCGTAGAATCCAAATATATCACGGCATCAAGCCCTGAAGACAGCGAGGCGTTCTTCGATCCGGCCAACGACAAAGTATACAGGCATCCCACTTTTTACGATTTGCCCGACGAGGTAAAACACATTTGATCAAACTCAGCCTTTTAACCAAACCATATAACCAAACAACGCCATGACCACCGCGAATTTGCCACAAGCCCGCTTCAATTATTTATTGCGATTGGGCGATAATGCCTTGATATTAGGCCAGCGCTTGTCGGAATGGTGTGGTCATGGCCCGGTGTTGGAGCAAGATATAGCGATTACCAATATTGCGCTCGACCTCATCGGACAGGCCCGGTCGATCTATGCCTACGCCGCCGAACTCGAAGGCAAAGGCCGCAGCGAAGACGATATCGCTTTCCTGCGCGACGCCTGGGATTTTTACAACGTTCAACTCGTTGAACAACCCAACGAAGACTGGGCATACGCTATCGTACGCCAGTTTTTATTCGATTCCTGCAATTTTTACCTATACCAATCGCTCACCCACAGCAGCGACGAACACATCAGGGCTATCGCTGAAAAATCGCTCAAGGAAATCACTTACCACCTCCGCTATAGCTCGGAGTGGATGATTCGCCTGGGCGACGGCACCGAGTTGAGCCGCCAGAAAATGCAAACCGCGCTGGACGACCTCTGGATGTACTCGGGTGAAATGATGATGATGGATGAACTCGATATGTTGATGCGCGATCTGGGCATCGGCGCCGATTTCGATGCCATCAAGCCCCAGGTAGACGCCAAGCGCCGCGAAGTTATCAGCGAAGCAACGCTCCAAATTCCCGGCAACCCGTGGATGCAATCAGGCGGAAAACAAGGCCGCCACACCGAATTTCTCGGCCACATACTCGCCGATATGCAGTTTATGCAGCGGGCTTATCCTGGTATGACCTGGTGAGGATTTGAGATATGGAATGGTACCACTACCTCCTTGCCATCGCCGGCAGCGCATTGGCGGGCGCTATCAATACCCTGGCCGGCAACGGCTCTGCAATAACGCTCACTATACTTACTGAGCTGCTGGGGCTGCCCGGTAATGTGGCCAACGGCACCAACCGCATCGGTATCTTTACCCAAAGTGCGGCCAGCACGTATGTATTTTATCGCAGCGGCAGGCTACAGTTATCTCAAAGCGGTAAAGGCATTGCACTCACTACACTAGGCGCCCTTGTCGGCATTTGGGCGGCCACGGTAGTGAGCAGCGATCAATTCAAAACTGTATTTCGCTTTTTATTGGTAGCCATGCTGGTTGTTATGCTGGTGAAACCTGAAAAATGGTTGCGCGAAACGGATACCACCCGACACATATCGCCCTGGATCACCATACCTGTTTTCCTCGCGCTCGGTTTTTACGGCGGTTTTATTCAAATGGGAATGGGAATTTTCTTCCTGGCAGCTATGGTACTGGGCGCACGTTACAGCCTCACCGACAGCAACGCAGTGAAATCTGCCGTGGTGGGCTTGTATACCTTTCTGGCGATCCTGATCTTTGCCTGGAATGGGCAAGTAGATTGGGATCTCGGGGCCCTGATGGCCGTAGGTCAAACTGCCGGCGGTTATTTCACAGCCCGATTCGCAACGACCAGCCCAAAAGCGAATGTTTGGGCACACCGCGTATTAATAGCCGTCGTAACCTTAGCTGTCGCTAAAATGTTTAATCTACATACCTTATTGCTTCGCTGATGGTTAATTTTAAAGAACTCATTTCCGTTTCACTGATTCTGTTCTCTGTAATAGACATTGTGGGTTCGCTGCCCATACTGTTGGACCTCAAAAAGCGCGGCATCCAGATTGAGGCCGGCAAAGCTTCGCTGGCGGCTTTGGTATTAATGACTATTTTTCTATACGCAGGCGAAGCCCTCATTCGATTATTCGGTATTGATGTGCAGTCTTTTGCCGTGGCCGGGGCGATTGTATTGTTTCTTATCGGCATGGAAATGATTCTTGGCATTCGCATTTTTCGCGACAGCGAGGCAGCCAACTCGGGTTCTATTGTTCCGGTAGCCTTTCCGCTTATCGCAGGGGCAGGAGCCATGACCACCATTATTTCGCTGAAAGCAAAATACGAGGTTGTTAATATTCAGATTGGCATTGTACTGAATATCGTTTTTGTATATCTGGTATTGCGTTCTTCCAACTGGCTTGGAGGGCTATTGGGGGTTGGCGGCGCCAGCGTATTGCGCAAAATTTTCGGCATCATCCTGCTGGCCATTGCCATCAAACTATTCAAAGACAATTTTCACTTGATCGTTGCGCCGCCGGCAGCCGGAGCTACTTTGCCAAAATAACCGCCATATCGGCTTCAAATGATACCTGGGTACTTTCCACAATGCGGCCAAGTTCCTTGCCGTCGCGTTGGAAAATAAAAGTAGGCACCAACTCGATATTAAAGGCCCGTTCTTCGTGATTTGGGCTTTGTTTATAGCGATCGGGGTGATTGTCGAGGCTGATTATTTGAATGTTGGTCTCTTTATAGCCCAGGAAATCGGCTATTTTGAAAAAGCGCGGCACTTCCCGCTGGCTGTCTTCGCACCATGTGCCCATAAAAACAAGCACTTTGACGCCTTTGAGCCGGCTTTTAACGGGCTCGAGCGCTTGTTCATTGACGCGGTAATTGCCGTATTCGGCATTAAACCACTTGGCATAGGTACCGCGTGTAAGACCTTCTCTGTTGATTTGCCCCAACAATATGGGTTCGTTTTCGTGCGACATCACTTCCTGGTTCATAGTGGACGCAGTTGACATACCTTGTTTTTTTGTGCCGGCACAGGCTGTCAGGCCGACGGCCAATATCGATACTGCGATAAAGTTGAAGTTCATAACCGTTTATTTTTATTGTGGCAAAATTGGCGCTATTCTTCGTATTCAAAAAGTGTTGCGCCGGGAAAAGCCAGGATGTAATCAAAACCGTAGAGGTCTTGTCCAACAGCATCAGTTGATAAATTCGGGTGTTTTTTTACGATTTTTTCCATCGTATCTTTTCCCTTGAATAACAAGGGTTGGTCTTTGTATTTTTTAAATTGGGTAAAAACAGCTTTAGTAATCTCCGTTGGATCATCGATCAACAAGTAGCGATTGGCGGCATAAGCATTTACGCAGCTTTTATAGCCGTTCACCAGACTTTCAAATTGGCCGGTGCCATTTTTGTATGCTTCATTCGAATAATAGGATGCGGGGATGTTAAACCCGAAGTTCACCAACTTAACAGACAATACCTTGCCCTTTGTATAAGGTATTTCATGGGCCAGTTTCCAGCCTTCATATTCGGGGAAATTAGCGCCTTCGGGTTTGTATATACGGGTATGGGATGCGCCCGCCCAGATAATACTTTTACCGTTTTTGATGATATTGCCAAAAAAGGCGTCGTCGGTGAGATTGCTTACAATTCGCGCCACCCTGAGCTCCATAAATAGCGGAAATCCCGCATCTTCTCCTTGTTCCTCTATTTTCATGAACGCATTGTAAGAGGTTTTGAAGTTTTCAAATACATTTCGAACATAGTTTTTATCAATAAAGGGGCGATCTGTAATCAGGACGTCGGCCGGCGCTGTTTGAATGACAGAATCCATAAACGACAGGATTTCGGGCGTAATCCGCCCCGCAGCCTTTATACGGGGAACCAACTCCTTGTCGCCGACCTGATTGAAGAAGGGTATGAATATTTGTCGAAGCGAATAGCTGAAATCCTGTTCAATATCAGAGCAAGCTACCGTAAGTTTTTGCTCAGGGTGTTGACTATTCCAATCGCGCAATCGGTTTAAAAAGCGCATATTTTCTTTAGTATCAAAAAAAGCGCGCAAGTAAGGCATGAGTTTTTCACCATCCGAAGTATCGCTGTTGATATAAGCATTGATATAGGACGTAGCTGAATAAGGTAGTTCCAGTACAAGCGTGTGGAAGCCGTATTTAGTGAGGTAAAATACCAGATCTTCGGTATACGATTGCAGGGTATTCATCCAGTGGCTTTCACCAATGAGCACCACTTTTTTGTCTTTTACAGCCGCATTAATCCATCGGTAATCATTGGCGGCAACTGCCTTCGCGCCAACCGATATTCTCGCCTTTGGCGTCAGGTTATGATCGAAAAAATCACAATCGCCAGCTTCCTGACTGTTAGCAAAAAAGGGAGCGAGCAATAAGAAAAGTGTGATCCTGAGCATATTATTTCTGAATAATAAAGTGATGTAATTCCTGTAGGCTAACTCAAATCCTTCCTGTACACTCTAAACCGCTTGTGCAACTGGGCGCCCATCTTTTCGTATTCGGCCAGCATTCGCGTATTCGTTTCGAGTACAAGGTGGGTTTCCAGGGTTTCAATGCCGGCCTGCCTGGCGCTTTCTATCATTTTCCAACCCATCAGAATATCGATACCGCGCCCCCGGTATTGTTCATCAATAGCGCCCAACATCAGGTCGAGTTGTTTGGTTGTTTTGGCTGCGCGCCAAATGTGAAATAGCCCTAGAGGAAATAACCTGCCTCTGGCCCTCTGAATGCCTTTGGTCATATTCGGCAATCCAACGATAAAAGCAATGAGCTTGTTATTTTCGTCGAGCACTACTTTCACAAAGCGGGGGTCAAGCAACATCAGGTAGCGGTCTACCATCTCTTTTATCTCTTGATCGTCAAGAGGTTGAAAACCGTAAATGTCTTTGTAAGTATCATTAATGAGATAAAAGACAGGCCCGATATAAGGCTTGAGCTCGCTGGTTTTCTGAAATTCTATCAATTTAAAATTAGTATTTCGCTTTACACGCTCGTAAATGCGAGGGTAAAAGTCGGGGACGCCCTTTCGCAAATCAATAATAAAATCGAGGCAGTCAATTTTTTTTTCATAACCTTCAGCTTCTATCAATGCCGGCAAATAGGGCAAATTGCAGGGGGTGACAAGAATGGGCAATTTATCAAATCCATCTATCAGCAGCCCCTCGGGATCTTTATCAGAAAAACCAAAAGGGCCTACGATTTCAGTCATGCCTTTTCTCCTGCCCCATTCCTCTACCGTATTCAGCAACGCGCGGGCTACCTCAGGATCGTCGTAGCACTCGAAATGTTCAAATCTTACGGTTTTTTCGCCTTTGCGCTCGTTATAGGGGTGGTTGATGATACCCATGATACGGCCTACCGGCTTATCGGCTTTGTATGCCAGCCATAGACAGGTATCGCAAAAGGAAAAAGCTTTGTTTTTTTCGGGATTGTAATAGGTCCACTCATCCATATATATCGGCGGCAACCAATTACTGTGTTTTCGGTGAATCTGCTCGGGCAGATAAATATAAGCGCGCAAATCGCTGCGACTACCCACTGCTTTGATTGTTACCGTCATGGCTTTTCATTTTGCCCGGCGGCCAAAGGGATCAGCTTTGCCGTCGCATTTGCGCAAAGGTACGCGATAGGAACTGCGGCAACAATATCCACTGTGTAATGAATATGTTGCAACAACAAGGTTATGACCATCAATACAACTACCCCTCCCGCTATCCGTTTTTCGGTCTTTCCCGGCAAACATTTGTATATCAAAAATGCGGTAGCCGTATGTCCCGAAAAAAAGAGGTCTTTCGTAACCGCAATACCGCCATAAAACACCGGTACAAAAGGATCGACCAGAGGTACTAAATCAACCGGCGGATCAAGCGGCGTTATCCACAAGGTGAAAACACGCACAATCAACAGCAGGGTATAACCAGTGAGAAAATGGATCAATACCGCCGGAGTAAGCAGACATCTGGCTATAGTATAAATAACCGGCACATAGATCAGAACAAATATCGGCCCTGACAAATCCATAGCGGGCAGTGCATTTAACACTGGGTCAAACAGCAGAGCGCCAGGCCGGGCCTGCAAATAAGCGAAAAATGCAGGTATTTGCGCCGCGCAATACAACAACAGCGCCAGCGTACCCACGCTCACGACGATGAAGCCGCGCCGCTTTAATGCAACGCGCCACCGTGCTTTTACTTCCTCCAATTTACTCTCCCTTCAAGTGTGTTTCCAGATAATCGAAATACGTTTTCTGCAAAAGCGTATAACTCTGAAAATCATAGGCAACACTGTGATCTCCCGGAGGATAAATCCGAAGGTCTACGTCTTTGCCGGCGTCGAGCAGGGCGCGAAGCAATTGGAAGGTATTGGCAACATGCACGTTGTCATCCATCAAAGAATGAACAAGCAGCATTTTGCCTTTCAGGTTTTTTGCATAAGTGATAGGCGCCGAGTTTTTGTATTTTTCATCGTTTTCGGGCAATAACCCCATGTAGCGTTCGGCATAGATATTGTCGTAGAGCCGCTGGTCTGTCACCGGCGCCGCTACAATACCCACTCGAAATACATCGGGGTGGGTGAGCATGGTATAACTGGAGGTATACCCCCCATAACTATGGCCCTGGATCGCCATTCGAGAGCCGTCAATCCAGGAGAATTTATTGACGAGATATTTGGCTGTTTCTGCAAAATCGAGGCTTTCATACACGCCCAGTTT
The DNA here is from genome assembly GCA_036741235.1 of Saprospiraceae bacterium. Taxonomy (GTDB): domain Bacteria; phylum Bacteroidota; class Bacteroidia; order Chitinophagales; family Saprospiraceae; genus JABWBR01. The sequence continues at coordinate 38,178 of DAINSQ010000004.1, forward strand.
CTCATACACCACCTCCATGAATTTTTGCCCATACCCGCCACTGCCGCGGTTATTGACGCTCGCCACAACATAGCCCTGTTGCGACAAGTATTGCTCCCATGCGCTGGCGCCAAATTCATTGTATACCGATTGCGCCCCCGGGCCGCCGTATATAGACATCACCAACGGATATTTTTTCTGCTCGTCAAAATCGAGTGGCTTTACGAGATAGATATCAATGGCCTGGCCGTCGCTGGTGGCAATCTGCATCAATTCACGGGGCACATAGGCGTTGGTTTGAAGGAATTTAGCCGTATTTTCATTGGCTTCCAATACCTTTATCAATCTGCCGTCGGTGGCCCGCAGTTCTACCTGTTTGTGGCGATTAACGCTTGAGTGGTTGTCGATGTAGTATATGCCGTTGGGCGACATATTGATGCGGTGGCGGCCTTCTGCCTCGGTGAGGCGTCGCTTGCCGCTGCCGTCAACGCCAATTGCGTACAATTGCCGCTCCAGCGGCGAAGCTTCCGTTGAGGTATAATAAATGATACCATTTTGCGTGTCTACGTTTTCCACACGAACTACATCCCAATTACCTTTAGTGACCTGATTGATTAATTTGCCGTCATAGTTGTAACGGTAGAGGTGGTTGTAGCCATCGCGGCCCGAAATCCAGTAAAATTCTTCGCCTGCCTTTGGGAAATAACAATAGTGAAGAATGCCTGCAAAGAAATCAAATACATCGATCCAGCCGTCTTCGTCTTTTTCTTCCATAATCTTGCGGGCGGCGCCGGTAGCGGCGTCAGCCATATACAGACTCATGTGGTTTTGCTTGCGGTTGAGGTGCATTACCGCGAGCTGACCTGGCTTAGAGGTCCAATAGATACGGGGAATATAGCCTCCTGCCAGATCTACATTCACCCACTTCGTCTTACGCGTTTTCATGTCGATTATGCCGATGCGAACAGGCGGCGCGGGGTCGCCTACACGGGGATACGGTATCTTGGAATATTCGGCATGCGAGCCGGTGAAATCGGTCATCTGGTAAATCGGAATCTGGCGCTCGTCAGTCTGCCAAAACGCAATATACCGGCTGTCGGGCGACCAATCCCAAGCCTGCACCAGGCCGAATTCTTCTTCATATACCCAGCCGTAACGGCCATTGTAGAAGTTGGTTTGCGCGTCTTTGGTGAGCTGCTGTTCTTTCTTTTTAGCGAGATCGTAAACATAGAGGTTGCCGCCGCGCTCGTATGCAGCCAGTTGGCCGTTGGGCGAAAGTTGCGCCGTACGGGCATCTTTGGCGACCAATTGCAGCTGCTTATCGGCCAGATTGTAGAGATAATAATCAGCCTCTCCCGAGTTGCGCCAAACAGGCCGGAAATTGGTGCGAAACATCAGGTATTTGAAATCTGCCGACCAGTTGAACTGATTGTAATTGAAGGCCTTGTCTGACCCGGGAAACTTCAATCCCTCGGCGGAAAAAGCCGTCTCTTCCTGTCCGGTGGCAGGGTCATAGGTCTTGATGACGCCCGACGTGCCCGATGGAATAAACGAAAACCTGGCGCCGCCGTCAATCCAGTTTACACTGGCAGGGCCGTTGCGCCCCGACAACACACCGCCGCGCTGCAAGGCTTCGGTCAGGCTCTGAAATCGCTGTTGCTGCTGGGCTAGCAAAAAAAATGGAAAACACAAAATGATGGTTAGGGATAGCAAAAGTCGCATTGATAAGGGTTTTGTTGCAAAAATCATAACTGCTAAAGTACGGGATGAATCCCGGCTTTCGCTGTATTTTAACAATTGTTAACACCGCGACTGTTGCTATCTCTAACCTTGTCTTTTCTTTATCTCACAATTCCCACATCTCCTTTATCTTCAAAGCTTACCAACTGACCACAGCGGAAGACTATAGCCTTTAAGTGCCATACATAGACGCCGGGATTCATGGCCTTGCCCCGGTAATCGCCATCCCAACCGGCAGTATAGTCATCTGAACTATACAACATATTACCCCAACGGTCGAAAACATTGAGCTGGAATTCTTCTACCTGTACGCCCTCGCCTGTAAATACCTGAAAAAGGTCGTTGATGCCGTCGCTGTTAGGAGAGAAGGCATTGGGAATATAAAAAATGCCGAGTTTACCCCTCACTTCCGGCACTACTGATACCGACTGGCCGACGGCCTCGCAGTCATTGCTCACTTGCAGGTTGTATACCCCTGCGGCAGTAACTATCCGTGTTGCTGTAGTGTCGCCATTATCCCAAAGATAACTGATTTGACCTACCAGCCCCGATAGTATGTTGACGCCTATTTCGACCTGCAACTCATTGCATGGCAAGATAAATTCCTCGGTACTCAGGCGCAGCGATTCAAGGGTAGGTACGGCAACAGTATTTTCGCTTTCGCAACCGTTGGCATCTCTGACGACAACGAGATAGTCGCCTGCCTCGACCGCTGAAAAATCAGCTTCCTGCTGAAAGGTATTACCATCTATGGAATATTCAAACGGCCCATTGCCGTTAACATTGGCTACCCTAATGGCGCCAGTGCCGCTATTGGGACAACTTGCCGTGCTGCTCGCACTGAAGTCCGGCGCAGGCAATGCCGATACGCTCACTATTATTACAGAATCGCACCCCTGCTGGTCAGACAGTGTAATGGTTTGAGTTTCTCCAGCATTGATGGTTATTCCGTTAAAATCAATCGAGGCGCCCTCGCAAGCCTGAAAAGCTAATTGTGTGGTATCTACTACCAAAGCGCTCACGCTAACACGGACAATAGAATCGCATCCCGCCTGTCCCTGTCCGGCAAGCACAAATTCAGCAGTATCGCCGGCTTGCAAGGTAGTGCCCTGGTAAGTGATGGTTTCTCCGGGACAAGTTAAGAGCTGCAAATCCGAGGTGTCGGGGAATAGCTCAACCACCGTCACCGTCACAATCGAATCGCAACCGACACTGTTGGTAAGCGTCACGCTGGTCTGGCTTCCTGGTAACAGGGTTTGCCCATTGTAAGTTACCGTAGTGCCCGTACAGGCTTCCAATTGCTCAATTCCGGTACTGGTAGGCAACGCGGAGACCGTGACGGTTACCACTGAGTCGCAACCGACGCTATTGGCGAAAGTGAAGTCGACCTGATCGCCAACATTTAAAGTAATTCCATTGTATACTAAAGGCTCACCGGGACAACTCTGTAAGGAAACACTGCCTGTACTGGTGGGCAACGCCGACACCGTTACAGTGACTATCGAATCGCAGCCCAGACTGTTGGCAAGTGTGAATGCAACCTGGTCGCCTACCCCGAGTGCTGTACCATTGTAATCAATGGTCGTGCCTGGACAAGTTTGCAGGGCCAAACTGGTAGCATCAGTAGGCAAGGCTGTCACAGATACAGTAACCACCGAATCGCAACCCAGGCTGTTGGTAAACGTAAAAGGTATTTGATCGCCCACAGTCAATGCAGTGCCATTATAGTCTATCGTGGTACCAGGACAGGTCTGCAGGGTTAAACTGGATGCGTCTGTTGGCAAGGCCAATACGCTTACCGATATGATGGAATCACAACCGTATTGATTGGTGTAAATAAAATCCTGCTGATCGCCTACAGCAAGGCTGATGCCCTCGTATGTAACCTGATCGCCGGGGCAAGCGCTCAAATCAACGACCATAGTTTGCGAAGGAAGCATAGTAATTGCCACATTTTCGAGCGAATCGCAGCCCGACAGCGCTTGGTGTTGTATGCTGAAGGTAGTATCCATTGCGTAGGTTTGCCCCTGGTATACAACAGATTCACCCTCACAGAAACTCAAAACAGTATTGCTGCTGATCAGCGGGCACAGCTTGAGTAACCAATCGACGGCAATACCTCCGGGACAGCCTGACAACGTTGAATCAACCTGAACGTATATTGGCTGATAGTTGGAAGGCAGTGACAAAGTATCTAATACCATCGTATAATCGTTGGCAGTGGCGTTAACCCAGATATAGCTGCCGTTGTCTGCCAGGAGCAAAGTATCGACTTGCAGGGCAGGATCGGAAATAAAGATCCCTCCGCCGTTAAACAACGTATCGCTGAGGTCGATGATGCCGTTGTCATTGACATCCACATAAATCGACCCGCTGATCGTACCGTAACCGGGAAAAAGATCGAGGTTGAGGTCGGCAGAAGTCAATTGACAGCCCAACGCGTCGGTCACTTCAAGGGTATAATTGCCGCTTTGCATAGGCGCCAGGTTGAGCATAGTGCCTTCCGGGGCGGCAATAGCATTACCGTTGAGGTACCACTGATAACTCACAGCGCCCAAAATTGGCGGCACACAAATGGTATCGGGCAGACACCGGGTATGGCACCCTGAAGGAACTTGCTTAACATTGGGGCCTTTCTGGACGTTTACCGTATTACTCTGCGCCTGGCAGCCAAAACTATTGACCGCCACGGCGTAATAATTGCCGGCCAGGGTATTGATAATACTTGGCCCCGTTTGACCTGTACTCCAAAAGTAATTCACCCCGCTTTCCGGCGTGTCTACTGAAAAAGTGATGGGCGTGCTTTCGCACAATAATCCGGTAGGTTGGGTGCTAATCTGTAAGTCCACGGGGTTGGGATTTACATTCACCACAAAAGGACCTACAACGGCGCTACACCCATTAATCTGATTAACAACAGTAAGAGATATATCGTGTTGCCCTTCCGACAGCAAATTGCCCCTGTCTTCTGAAAATTCAGCTACCTGGCCGCTCTGTCCCGTTGACCATTGATAAGAATAGCCCAAACCGCCGCCGATAGCCTCCAGATAAACCGGTTCGCCATAACAAACCTGCAATGTATCATAATAAAAAGCCACCTGTTGGCCGGATTCGTCAAGTTCGTAAGCCCTGATATCAGAATAAGGAGCCGCAATCATCTGTAAATTGACGGGATTGGGGCTATAGGTACAACCCTGGGCATTGGTTACAGTAACCCGATAAGCCCCTGGAGATCCGGCGAGCAAATTGGAAGTTACTGCACCGTTGCTCCACGACCAGCTAACGCCGCCAGCCGGCGCTGTGAGGGTAACAGAATCGCCCTCGCAAAAAATACTGGCCGGGGCAACACTGATGTTGCCCGATAAGTTGTTGGCCGTGACGGTCACCGGCTGGTCTACCACAGCCGTGCAGCCCTGAATATCCTCTGCGCTCAATTGAACGACATAAACAAAAGAACTCTCATACGCGTGATAAGTACTGGCCAGTGTAGAAGTATTGGCATCGCCGCTGAACGGATCGCCAAAATCCCAATTTAAAGAAGCAATATCCGGAGGTACGTTGGCCTGAAATTGCAGCGGGGTCCCCTCGCAGTTCTCAACCGGCGGCGTAAAGCTGATTACCGGCGGGCTGAATACTTCCACGGGTTTTGAAATGACGGCCTGGCATCCCGTCGAACTAGTGACAGTCAACACCGCATTATACGTGCCGGGAGTATTGTAAACATGCGTTGGATTTTGCAAACCTGAAAAATTCGCGGCGCCGCTGGCCGGGTCGCCAAAATCCCATTGCCAGGATGCAATAGAAACAAAAGGCAGGTACGTAGACCTATCGTTGAATTGAGCGGCAGCGCCAGGACAAGCCGGGTAAACGATAAAGTCTGCCGCTAATGCCACGGTATCAACGCGCAAAGTACCACAACTCACAATACTGCCTCCAATATTATAATTGGCCAGCAAAATTACTTCATGAAAACCGGCAGTAGCATAGAGGTGGTTGGGATTATCCAGCGTCGAGCTGTTGTTGGCGCCACTTTCGGGATCGTCAAAATTCCAGAATGCCGAACCAGGAATAAACAGCGGGCTGGTTATTTGGTAAGTACGGTCATTGCAATCAAATCCAGGAATAATATCAAACGGCGTGATTAAGGCCGGATCACAGGCGCTGCCGCCGCCAGGCAATCCGCCTCCGGCCCCGCCACTGCCGCAATCGCCGAATACCTCCAATGCATTGGAAGCAGATATACAGCCGTTGACATCCGTCACCTCCACTGTGTATACGCCTGCTATTGATGCCAACAGAGACGCGGCATTAACGCCGAGCGCCATGCCGTCGCGATACCACTCGTAACTGCTGGCCGTTTGGTTGCCAATAGTGTATAAAGTAGGTTGTTCTACGTTGAGACAACGCACTCCCGGCGTACTCAAACGAACCGATGGGGCCGGTAATACGTCTATCTGAAATGTTTCTTCACCTACACATCCAAACGCGTCAGTGACAATCACCTGGTAATAACCGGGGCCCACCGATGGCGTAGCCGCATTACTGATCACATCGCCATCCTGATCGCGCCAGATATAGCCGGCAAATGCAACACTTGTCTGTACCTGCGCAGTCACATTATCGCAGAGCGATCCCGGATGCACAATCGTTGGGGTCGGCAGTGCCAGCACGTTCACATTATATGTGCTGGTTTGGTTGCAAATATCCAATTCCACGGTGGCGGGGCCGGCCCTGTGCCACAACACTTCTATTTGTGCCGCCGTTGGATCGCTGATAATCGTGCCGGCATCACTGGGAGAAATACTCCATTCATATTGTAACTGAGGTAAAACCTGTGCGCTATACTGGGCGGTGCTTTCCATACAGACGTCATTATCCCCTGAAATGGTCGGAGCTTGTACTTGCTGAATATTCAACATCACAGGAGTAGAAGCGCAACCCTGGGCGCTGGTTTGCACCACAGAAAGACTGTTGTTATTGGGAGAAGCCCAGGTCACGCTTATTCGCCTGCCCGCGCGGGTACTGGGCACGCCATTGTTAACAACCTGCCAGGAGAAATTATTGGTTGGGAAAGCAGTTGCTACTTCATAAAGATAAGGCTGGTTGGCGCAAATCTGCGTCGGGCCGATGATGGAATCTACAGGGGGGGTAACATCGGGTACGGCTACGCGAACAAATGCAGAGTCGACGCAATATTCGTTGGGCATATCCGGAAATGCCACTACCAGGTATTGCCCCTGGGGTACACTCCAGGGAACGGTTGCAGTGCTGACGGGCGCTGCCGATGTCCAGGCAATATTGCCGCCGGCGCCCTGAAGCTCCCACGACGACACCACCGGGTCGTTATTAATTGCGCTTCTGGCCGTATAGTTACTAGAGCTGCCAGGACAAGCTTCAACAGCGCCAGTAACCCTGAAGATGGGTTTTACATTCACCTCCAGCGTATCGCTGCCGCCGCACCCCAAATAACAGTGATCAATTTGGACTGCCACCCATTGCGTTTCGTCAAACGGTGTATCGTCCGCCCAATTGACCGACACTTCGTTGGCGCCTTGTCCTGCAACTATCGTCCCATATTGCGATACGCTCCATACAATATCGGCGCCATCATATGCCGGAACGCTATATAGAACACTATTACTGCGGCATGCTTTAGCAGGGCCTTCTATTTGCACATCATCTGATAAAATAGGCGCCTCAATTCTGGTGGGGCGCAAACAGGGACCGGCGCCGACGCAATTGGTCACGGATAGTTCTATCTCCCCCACATATCCGCTATTCCAGGTAATAGTAATATAGGGATCAGCAGGTCCGCCACCGTCGATAACGGCGCCATTGGGGCTAACATTCCAATCGTATGCGGCGCAAACTTCCGCAGTCGTATAGGTGACGGTAGCGCCCGGGCAAACCGCCCCGTCGCAGGTGATAGGTGGTTGACTGGTATCTTCCACTACCACCACCGCATAAGCCGTGTCCAGACAATTGCAGTCGCTGCCGGCTATCATTGTTACATTAAATGTACCGGCTTGCGCGTAAATATGGTTGGGGCTTACCTCGGTTGAAGTACTAAAATCGCCGAAATCCCACAAATAAGTGTTGGCATTCGAGGTAGTATTTGTAAACTGTAAATTTTCTCCCTTGCAAATTCGAATAGTATCATTGGATGCAGCCGGACTCGTTGTAAAGCCAGCCACCGGCGGCGCCAGCACTTCTGCGCAGAGATAGAAAAAGCTGGTACATTGAGGAAAGGTGCCGCCGATACCTTCAAAGGCATAAGCGGCTACTAACTCGCCAATACCTGGCGAAGCCCAGGTAACCCGTACCTGATCGCCCACATATTGCACGTCTGAAACATTGGAAAAATCGGCATACAAAAAAAAGACGCCGGGATAAGGCGGCGACAATAGTGGGTAGGAAAGCGTATAGGTCACGGTAGTCTGCGCGCAAAGCCTGTCGCAGTCCAGGCTGTCAGCCGGATCCGTATCAGGGCATTGCGGCGCATCGGAATACAAAAGTTCAGGTACGGGCGCGCCATCGGAAACAAACACATTCAACGTTGCCGGGAACGTTAGATCGGATGTTTCTATAATAGCATTTATGACATAAGTGCCGGGAGTATCAAAACAAATCTCCTGGGAAAAACCCTGTGAGGAATATTGTACGCCATTGTTCAAAAACCAGATAACATGCGCGTTGGCAGGACTGCCTCCGCCGGTGAGTACAACGGAATACGTCGCACACTCGCCAGTACAAACAGATGTCGGCCCGTTAATGACCATCAGCGGCGGATTTTGGGCGTTGAGCTGAAATTGGGAAAGCATGGCGCATACAAAAAAACAAAGAGTAGAAATACGCATGGGCTTACGTGTTTTCGGGAAAATAATCAAATTCAACCAAATCTATTAATGATTACGCGTACAGCAGCAATTTTGGACGCGACTTCACTCGATCATTCATCAAGCTGAAAAGTAATAAAATATGCTGATTAGATTCAATAACACAATTACTTTGCTGCCTGATATTGTGAAAATACCAAAAAATACTTTCAATTTACCCCAACTGGTTTTTCTGGCAGTACGTCTTATTATGTTATAACAATCACTCGACCTATGAAAAACCTTACGCCATTCATCCTGCTCTGTTGTTTGTCAGCCTTCGCATTTTCCAACGCCGTCGCGCAATGGGTTCCGCTTAACTCCGGTACTACGCAAAAGCTAAACGGCATTCATATGCTCAACGCCAACTATGGCGCCGCCGTAGGTCAAAATGGCGTTGTGCTGCTGACTACCGACAACGGCAATACCTGGACCAATATTGGAGATGTCACGCTAACTGATTTGAGGGCAGTTCTAGTGTTGGGTATCGATACCTTATTGGTAGCGGAAGACGACTTCAATTTTGGAAAAGTATACCTCTCGGTAGATGCCGGAGAACACTGGGAAGATGTTACCGCCGGCGCTGCGTTGGCAGTGGGTGGCGAACGCGTTTTTTCTCTCAACAGCCAATCTGTGGCATACAGTGATAATGGCATCGACAATTGGATACCGACCAACATAGTATTGGGAGGGACAACCATTCCCGACCAATTGCACTTCCCAACGGCTCAAACCGGTTATGTTTTTGCCAATATCAGCGGTTTTGCCACATACTCTAACTACAGCTACCGAAGCGATGATGGCGGATTGAGCTGGCAGCCGCTTTTCCCTTTCGATTTCCCCAATGCAGGCGCATATACAGCCGCCTGTTTCGTCAATGCCGATACCGGTTATTTTTTTATGAATCAATATCTCAGCTTTTTACCCGGCCCTGTCAACCAGTTGGTCAGAACCTCGGGTTATTACTATGACAATACAGACGGGGTAAACAGCTGGCGTTTTAATGCAGCGGTTGTCAATGCCAATATGCCCGCTTTCATTAATGACGCTTTTTTTGAAGACGATATGAGAGGATATGCCGCTGGAGAAAACGGCGCCTTGTACGTTAGCTCCGATGGCGGCGCCAGTTGGGAACCTGACCACCTTGCCAATACGCCGTTAAATGCCATTGCCGGAGTCGATCATCGCGCAGCGTTTGTAGTGGGCGACGATGGCGTCATCCTGCGCAATAGCCTCATTACCAGTACACCCACTCCTCCTTCGCCAGCACTCGCATTATCCGTTTATCCCAATCCGTCATACGGCTTACTTACCATTCAAGGGGCAAAAATGGATAACGCCAGGGAAATAACTATCTCAAACGCTACCGGCGTTTTGGCTGGCACATGGACGTCAATTATAGGCCAAACCATCGACATCAGCGGGCTAACAGCGGGCGTGTATTATTTGAATGTAACATTCAGCCAGGGCGAGCGCCGGCAGGGTAAGTTTATTGTTGCCCGTTAAATATCCGGTTACTACCATGCGATAATATTTGCAAAGGCCAGGATATTTTATTAATATAGCGGCGGCAAAAATCTACACACCATGCAAAACGAATGGACCCGCCGCGATTGGCTGAAGACCCTCGGCCTTTTTTCTGCCGGCGCCATGCTGCCCGTCGACGCCTTCAGCAAAATATCGGAATACTCCTACGAATTACCGCTACAAGCTTACCCCCCTTTAGCTAAGCCGCTGACGGCCATAGTATTGGGCGCAGGCAACCGGGGTAATGTTTATGGTAATTATGCCGTCGAATTTCCCGCCGAGCTCGATATCATTGGCGTGGCAGAACCCATCGCCCTGCGCAACGAACGATTTGCAAAAAAACATCAGATCGCCGATAATAACCGGTTTGTCACCTGGGAACACGTCTTTGAAAGGCCCAAATTTGCCGACGCGGTCATTATAACTACGCCTGACCATCTGCACTACGGCCCCGCTATGAAAGCGCTGGAAATGGGTTACGATTTATTGCTTGAAAAACCTATAGCACAGAGCTGGCAAGAATGCAAAGATATTCTCAACCAGGCAAAAAAATACAATCGCATCGTGGGCGTTTGCCATGTGTTGCGTTATTCTCCCTACTATCGAAAAATCAAAGAAATCATAGAATCCGGCGTTTTGGGCGATATCGTCAGCGTACAACATCTGGAACCCATCCAGTACGTGCATATGTCGCACTCCTATGTGCGTGGCAACTGGCGTAAGACTGCTGAAACCAACCCTATTCTGCTGGCCAAATCCTGCCACGACCTTGATATCATACGCTGGTGGCTCGGAAAAAGCTGCACGTATGTCAGTTCTTTTGGGTCGCTGAAATGGTTCCGCAAGGAAAATGCCCCCGCCGGCAGTACCATGCGTTGTACCGACGGCTGCGCCGTTGAAGCCTCCTGCCCCTATTCCGCGCTTCGTATTTACTACCGCAATAAAACCTGGCTCCACCACTTCGACCTGCCCGAAGACAAATCGCAATGGGCGGATGCCATTATGAAAAATCTTAAAGAAGGACCATACGGCCGTTGCGTATATCAATGCGACAACGATGTGCTTGATCACCAGGTCGTAGCCATGGAATTCGAAGGCGGCACGACCGTTAATTTCAGCATGGAGGCCTTCACCAACTACGCAGGCCGCCGCACCCGCATAATGGGCAGCATGGGCGACCTGGTGGGCGATGAAACGGATATCTACCTGGCCAATTTCAAAACCGGCGAATTGACAAAGTGGAACGTCAACGAAAATACCCAGATCAAATCAGGCCATGGCGGCGGCGACTGGGGCCTCGCCCGCGATTGGGTGCAGGCCGTATCCCATAGAGACCCTTCACTACTTACTTCTACACTGGACGCCGCTATGGAAAGCCACCTCATCGGCTTTACCGCCGAAAAAAGCCGGCAGTTGCGCACTGTAGAAAAAGTTGACATGAATAATTGAACCATCACTGTATTAACTCGATAGTATGCCTGAAAAATTGCGTATGGGCATGGTGGGCGGCGGTATCGGCGCGTTCATCGGCGGCGTACACCGCATGGCCGCCAACCTCGATGGCGAAATAGAATTGGTTTGCGGCGCTTTTAGCAGCGACCCTGCAAAGTCAAAAGCCTCCGGCGAAGCGCTTTATCTGCCCTCCGACCGCGTATACGGCTCTTTCCAGGAAATGATAGAAAAGGAAAAGCAACTGCCGGAAAATAAACGCATGCAATTCGTTTCTATCGTTACCCCCAACCACATGCACTTCGCTCCGGCGAAATTGGCGCTTGAAAACGGCTTCCATGTGGTTTGCGACAAACCGCTCTGTCTCAATATGGAAGAGGCCTACGAATTGCAGCGCATCGTAGAACAAACCGGACTACTATTCGCCCTTACCCATAACTATACGGGGTACCCCATGGTGAAACAGGCCCGGCATATGATTCAACAGGGGCAATTGGGCGCTTTGCGCAAAATTGTGGTGGAATATCCTCAGGGCTGGTTATCTACCAAAATCGAAGATGCCGACCAAAAACAAGCCGCCTGGCGCACCGACCCCCAGCGCTCGGGCATTGCCGGCGCTATGGGCGATATCGGCACCCACGCCGAAAACCTGGCGGAATACATCACCGGCCTCAAAATAACTCAACTCTGCGCCGACCTGAGCACTTTCGTGTCCGGCCGCCGGCTCGACGACGACGGCAATGTGCTGCTCCATTTTGAAAACGGCGCCAAAGGCATACTGCACGCCAGCCAAATATCGGCAGGCGAAGAAAACAACCTCAATATTCGCATTTACGGCGAAAAAGCAGGCCTCGAATGGCGACAAATGGAACCCAATACCCTCATTGTTAAATGGCTGGAAGCGCCAACTCAAATATTGCGAACCGGCGTAGGCCCCCTGTGCCGGTCTGCCCAGGCGCATACCCGCATCCCCTCCGGCCATCCTGAAGGGTACCTCGAAGCCTTCGCCAATATTTATCGCAATTTCGCCTTCTGCCTGCGCGCCAGATTGGAAGGCAAGGCGCCCGATCCCGTCTACCAAGACTTCCCCTCAATACACGACGGCGTAAGGGGCATGCTTTTTATTCAAAAAGTGGTTGAATCAAGCGCTTCCTCTCATAAATGGACAGATTGCTGATAAGACTCCCGCTTGCTCCTGAATAATATACGACCTTTTTGTCTAGTATTTGTCATTTAAATTACTAAAAAATTATTCGAAAAATTTCTATCTTTAACATTCATCATTTCATCATCAAAAACCGCTAATATGAAGAACTGCTACTTGTCTAAGCTGTGGGCTTTAGCGATAGCATTGTTGGCATGGACGGCAACGACCAATGCCCAGATCGTTAAAATCACTGTGAATGCCCCGGCTGGAATTGCAGGCGACTATCAGGCCCTCCAGGCCGCTTACTCACCGGCCCTAACCGGAACCACAGGCGACGTTGTTTATGCCAACCCCGCCGACGGCTGTACGGCCCCTACCAATAGCCTGACCGGATCAGTTGCCCTGATGGACAGGGGAACTTGTCCATTCGCTACCAAGGCCGTCGTTGCCCAACAGGCAGGCGCCATAGGCGTTATCGTGTGCAATAACACGCCTCTCTTCCCGCACAAAGCTATCGTGATGGGCGGCACGCCTTCCGAGACAATCAACATCCCCGTGGTGATGTTGTCCTGGGCCGATTGCGAACTTATCAAAGCCGAATTGGCAAACGGCGCTGTAAACGTAACGTTCTCTCCCGATCCCATCCCCGCCGAGGCAGGCGAGGTTTGCGATACGGCAATACCCATCGGCCCCGGCACGCATACGGTTGCCCCCATTGACGGCGGCTTCGGCGCTGTGTTTATCAGCGGCGTATTGGATAACAACTCCAACGCCAAGTGGTATTCCTATACGCCTACTGTCAACAACATCGCAACGGTTAGCTCCTGCGGCCAGCCCGTCGACTCGCGCGTGGCTGTCATTTCCGGCGTTGACTGCGCCAACCTCGTACTCGTCGATCTAAATGACGACTGCGATCCGGACAACAACGACTTTGCCTCCGAAGTGAGCTTCCTCGCCGTAGCCGGCCAACAGTATTTTATCTACTGGGACGACCGCTGGGACCACAATGGGTTTGAATTTACACTCTCTGAAAACACGACGCTGCCTCAAGCGCTTGTGACCTTTAACGTTGACATGGCGCTCGAGACGGTAAGCCCCGACGGCGTCAGAGTAGCCTACGGTACTTCGAGCAACCCGGTACTGACCGAGATAATTCTCGCCGATGGCGACGGCGACGGCGTTTATTCCGGCTCCGCCAATATTACGCTGTTGGATACACTAGGTTATGTGTTCGTGAATGGACTGGTAGCTCCCGGCAATCAGGAAAGCGTACCCAACGAATGCGGCGTGCCTTCTATTTTCGGCTTTAATTTCCGCCCATTTATTGTAGGTGACCCTAACGGTACCAATATTCCATCGGTTTGCTTTAGCAGCTGCGGCGATTGCGTCTTCGTTGTTGACGACTGCGAAAACCCGCTTATCCTCATTGAGGACGATGCTGAAGGATATGCAGCCGGCAACGCACAAGGCCAACCAGGCGCAGATCACTGGGGCTCATGGCCCGGCGCTGCCAGCTCGGTAGTTGTTAATGCTGAACAGGCTGAAAGCGGCGCGCAATCATTCAAAGTATCCGGCGCTATTACGGGACAGGATGCTTTGTTGCTTCTTGGCGACAAAACCCAGGATCACTACGCTGTTGCCTGGAATATGTACATCCCTACCGGTAAACGGGCTTATTTCAACGTTCAACACCAGGCGCCCACCGCTTCTGCCGGCTTCTGGGCAATGGATGCCTTCTTCGGCGACGAAGGCGACGGTACGGCTTTCCTGCAGATCTACCCCAATAACGTAGCTGCCGAAACGCCGCGTTTCTCTTATCCCAACGATACCTGGTTTTTCGTATACCTTTTTGTCGACCTCGACAACGACGAGGCTCGCCTGATTGTTGATGAAACCACTGTAGCCGCATGGCAGTTCAGCTTCGGTATCACCAACGGCGGCGCCGCTTCACCGCTCAACCAACTCAACGGCATCAACTTCTATCCGCGTGATGCCAACGATGAGTACTATGTGGACAACGTTCAGTTTGTCCAAATACCCGATGCAGGCGTAGGCCAATACTGCTACACGGCAGTTGACATCCAGCCGGGTGTTCATGCAGTGCCCGAACTTACTTGCTTCGGCGGCGCCTATGACCTTGGCAGCAACGGCGAGGGTATAGCAACCTACTGGTTTAAGTATACGCCTACTCAGGACGGCGTCATCAGCATTTCATCCTGCAACGGCGGCGCTGATTCACGCGGATGGATTTTTAAAGGCGACTGCCACGGCCTGGAAATACTGGGCGTCAACGACGATATGTGCGAACTGGCCCCCGGCGGCGACGCTTATGCTTCTTACCGCGAAGCTATCGTTGAAGCGGGCGAGACCTATTACATTATGTGGGACGACGCCTGGGAAAATACCGGCTTTGATTTCGAACTCAGCTTCTCTACCGATGCTCCCGCTGAAGGCGATTTCTGCCAAACTGCTATCGCCGTTGATCCGGGCGAGCATTCTATCGAAGAATTCACCGGCGATGCAGCCGTTGCCGGCCCCACGATCGGTACCAGCACGCTGTCGGAAACACCCTATGCACAGTCTGAGTGGTTCTCATTTACGCCCACCACAGATGGTACAATGACGATCACTTCCTGCGACGGCGCAGCCAGCGATACCCGCCTCTGGGTATACACCGGCGATTGCTCCTCGCTCAACAGCTTGACGGTTGTTGCGGAAAGCGACGACGGCTGTACGGGCGGCGCGGGCCCCTCGCAAGTCACGGATGTACCCGTCACTGCCGGCACTACTTACCTCATCGAGTGGAACGACCGCTTCTCTGAAGACGCTTTCTTGTGGGAATTGATATTCAACCCGCTGTCGGTTGACGTGACCTTCCAGGTTGATATGGCGCTTTCTACAGTTGATCCGGGCGGCGTATTCCTCGCCGGTTCGTTCAGCGACTTCCAGAACCTGCCGATGAGCGACGGCAATGGCGACGGCGTTTACACCGCTACCGTGGCTATCCCGCAAAATACGACGGTGACCTACAAGTTCAAAAACGGCCCCGATGGCTGGGAATCAATCAACACCAGCGTTGGCGGCGTGAACTGTACCACCGGCGGCTTCGGCGACCGCTTCTACAACACCGGCACGGCCGACGTTACGCTGCCAGTTGTATGCTTCGCTTATTGCGTAACTTGTAACGTAGTTGACGTTGATGAGTCTACACTCCAGAATGGCGTGAAGATATTCCCCAACCCGGTTACAGATGTGTTGAATATCAACTACAACTTCTCGGAAACGGTACAGCAATTCAACGTACGCATTTACAACGCACAGGGCGCTTTGGTATTCGACCGCTATATGGGCCAATCGCTCAACGGCAACCTCGAAATCGACGCCCGCCAGTTCCCCGCCGGCGCTTACATGGTTCAACTCATGGACGGCGCTTCGCAGGTAACCCGGAAAATTATTATCGAATAACGCTTGAAATTGCCCGGCAATACCGGCTTATTTTTCAGCGTTTATCTTAAAGTGCATGAGGCATCCCGAAAAAATTCGGGATGCCTTATGTTTTTACTAAATTTGCGGGTTATTCAAGCTACCTGCTAAACTATATGAAGCTAAGAGTCGGCATTTTCTTTGGAGGCCCTTCCCGCGAACGCGAAATTTCTTTCGCCGGCGGACGCACCGTTTATGATAATCTCAATAAATCGCTCTTCGAGCCGGTGCCTATTTTTGTAGATAGTCAGAAGAATTTTATTCTACTCGACTGGCAGTACATCTATAAAGGTACTATTAGAGACTTCTATCCCCCAATCGATCAGATTCCCCCCTCGCCCAATGAATTCCAGATCTATTCGGAAAGTTTGGGCGAAATAAGCAGGGAAGAACAAGACCGCATGATCGCAGAGGTGGGCCGGCGAATAGACCCGCGTGAACTACCCACGCTGATCCATATAGCATTCCTGGCATTACACGGATTATACGGCGAAGACGGCCAGATTCAGCGCGAACTCGAAACCCTGCATATTCCCTATACCGGCAGCGGCATGCGCGCCAGCGAAATCGGTATGGACAAAGCCCTGCAAAAGCGTCTGATGGCTGAAAAAGGCTTCTCCGAGCCGACAGTTATGACGCTCAAACGCGAAGACTGGCTGAAAGCCGATATTGAAGCGCTATTTTACCAAGCTATCGACAAGGTCGGGTTTCCCATGGTGATCCGCCCCGCCAACCAGGGCTCTTCGATCGGCGTATCGATAGCCGACGAAAAACTGGGCGTCGAAGGCTTCGAGCAGGCTATTAACCGCGCTTTCTTTCGCGAAATAATTCCGGTTAGCGAATGGACCGACCGCGACCACTTCGAACGCGTGGAGTATACCCGCCTGCTGAGCGATATCCGCGATGGATTGGGTTTCCCCATTTCGGTTACTTTTCACAACCAGAAACATACGATTTATCACCCGGAAGCGCTCCTGAATTACCTCAACGACCAATCAGCGCAGATTGATAACGGCTTTTTTATTCTGGAGAGTTTCCAGGATGAACGCGAGGTAATTATAGAGTCGTTTATTCACGGCAAGGAATTCTCTTGTATCGTGATCCGCAAGGAAGACGGCAGCGCTGCGGCCTTGCCTCCTACCGAAATAGTGAAGGGCAAAGAAGTATTCGACTATCGATCGAAATACATGCCCGGCCTTTCGCGCAAAGTAACTCCCATCAATCTGCCTTCTGCCCAAATCAACGCCATCCGCGGAGAATGCGAACGCCTCTTCCTGGAACTGGGCTTTGCCACTTATGCCCGCATTGACGGCTTCATCACCCAGGATAACCAGATCTTCCTCAACGACCCCAATACTACATCGGGCATGCTGCCCTCTTCTTTCTTCTTTCACCAGGCAGCAGAGATCGGCCTGAACCCGTCGCAATATCTCACATATATCATCAGGGTTTCCTTGCAGGAACGCCTCGTCGAACATCCTGAAGAAGGCGCATGGAAAGGCTACTTGCGCATACTCGACGAATCTATTCAATCGCTTAAAGTCTCCCAGTCCAGTCGCAAACGCATCGGCGTGATCCTGGGCGGTTATTCTTTTGAAAGGCATATTTCGGTAGAAAGCGGGCGCAATATTTTTGAAAAACTATCTAGCTCCGATAAATACGAACCAATTCCTATATTCCTGACTGGCGAAACCGGACATTTTGAATTGTACCAATTGCCCATCAACCTCTTGTTGAAAGACAATGCCGACGATATTCGCGACAGGATACTTGGCTGGCAAGAGCACCCCCTTATAGACCAGATAAAACTCCAGTGTGCAGATATTACCCGAAAATACGCTTCGCACGACGTTGTATTTGCGCCGCGCAAGATTTCGCTGGAGGAACTACCAGCTATGGTTGACGGCGTTTTCATCGCATTACATGGGCGCCCCGGCGAAGACGGCCAATTACAGATGTACCTCGACGCCATGCACATCCCCTACAACGGCTCGGGCGTGGCCTCTTCGAAAGTTACGATCGATAAACACCGTACGCTCCAGACCCTCAAGAAAAACGGATTTCCGGTTGCCGACCAGTTGATCATAAAAAGAGAAGAATACAAAGCCGGCGCAGAAACCTGCTATAAACACATTGAAGACCAGTTTGGTTATCCATTGGTGGCCAAACCTGTTGACGACGGTTGTAGCTCGGCAGTAAAGGTGATTCGCAACCGGACAGAACTCGAGGCATTTGTGCAGCTGATGTTCCGCCCCTTCAGCGAGGAAGGTCTTGAGCAGCGAAAGTTGTTGCAACTCAAACCCAAAGAAGAATTTCCCAGAAAAGATGAAATTCTGTTTGAAAACCTCATTTCCCGAAACGGCGCCGGCCACTTCCTGGAGATTACCGGCGGCCTGCTAACCCATTACAATATGGACGGCACGCTGCGCTACGAGGTGTTCGAACCCTCCGAAACACTGGCCACCGGCGAAGTACTGTCGCTCGAAGAAAAATTCCTGGCCGGCGAAGGACAAAATATCACCCCCGCCAGGTTTAGTCCCAATAAATCAGTATACCAAAAAATCGCCGCCCAGGTAAAAGGCGATTTGGAACGAGCCGCCAGAATTCTCGACGTACAAGGATATGCACGCATCGATGCCTTTGTACGCATCTTCGATAACCAACGCGCCGAAACGCTGGTAATCGAAGTGAATTCACTGCCGGGCATGACTCCGGCTACCTGTATTTTTCACCAGGCGGCGATTAACGGTTACAAGCCTTATGATTTTATTGATAAAATTCTGAGTTTCGCTTTTGCGCGAAAAGCCCGCTTGGGCGGTATCGCTCCGGCGCCCGCCGCTAATGCGCAGGAAGAGGTCAACGCTTTTACCAGCCTGCTCCCCGAAGAACCAACCCCCGTAGCCGAAATTAACCAATACCGGCAGGAGTTGGCAGCAGCAGAACAGTCTAAACCCCATGCGTCAAGCCAGGGCGATAATACTGCCAAAAACGAACCCTATTTTGGAATGGAAAAACCACCTACCCCCCTTCAACAATGGGTGATTAGCACGCGGGAGTTTTTTACCTCACCCTATTTTTTGCGCAACCTTGGCGTATTACTCGGCTTTTTATTTGTGTTTATTACGCTGCTGTCCTTTGCACTGCGTCTCTATACCCGGCATGGCGAATCGCTGACTGTACCCAAGTATGAAGGTATGCATGTAGACGAGGCTATACGCAAAGCCAAAAGCCGCAGTTTTTCGGTGGTGGTGCTCGACTCCATCTACGAAATTGATAAAGTACCTGGCACAGTTTTCCAACAAGATCCCAAACCTTCATCGCGTGTTAAGCAAAACCGAACCATCTATTTATCAATTTACAGCAAAACTCCACCTGAAATTGAATTGCCCACCCTGGTAGGCAGCTACAATTTCGAACAATACGCCAAAAAATTGAGTATCCTCAAACTAAAGGCCGTTATTAAAGAACGGGTATTCGACAGCGTGCAGGAAGAAAATACCATCCAATATTTCTTTTATGATGGTCAGAAAATTACCGATAACGACTTGCGCAAAGGCGTAAAAGTGCCACAGGGCAGTACACTCGAATTTGTTGTTACACAACGTCATACCGGCATGGTGGCAATACCCAATTTGGTATGCCAGCAATACAAAGCGGCACATTT
Source organism: Saprospiraceae bacterium (assembly GCA_036741235.1). GTDB lineage: Bacteria > Bacteroidota > Bacteroidia > Chitinophagales > Saprospiraceae > JABWBR01. The sequence goes on from DAINSQ010000004.1 coordinate 58,042, forward strand.
CCTCATTACCAGCATGAACCTGAGCGTAGGCGCAGTTTATGGCGAAGTATTTGACGACGCATATGTGTGGAAACAGGAACCGGAATACATAGAGGGCCAAATGATCAGGATTGGCGAACAAATCAATATTTATCTCACCAATACCAGACCGCAAGGCTGCCCCGAAGAGGAGATTTTGGATGTGGATCAGCAGGAACAATAATAGTCTGCACCGTATTTTGCCGGTCGCCGGCCATGGACAACTGCCGGGAATGTGAACAAACAACAATTCCCGGCAATCGTCGTTTTCAAAAAATATCAAAAGCAACTACGATAATGAAAAAATGGTACGCCGCACTCTGGGCATTGTGCATGTATTCGTTGGCAGGTGCGCAGCAACTCACCCCCCTTACCGAAAACCCCGTTTTGAAACAACATTTCCAGCTCGCCGATCAGTTGCAACCCGGCATTTGGCGCTATAACCCGGGCGAAGGACAAGAGAAAAACGCCTGCCCTCTTACTGAGGCAGGTGTGAGTTATGTAGAAGCCGGCAAACGAGCCGATCAGCGCATTTTTGTAACGCCCAGCAGCGATACCACGGCCATACTGCTTTGCGATGGTTGCGATATGCTGCAATACGGCGCCGCCGTTATTGTTAAAGATTCGCTTTACTATACCGCCAACGCCGATGTACTAGCGGGGCGGGATACCCTGAAGGTCAAATTGTGCAAACCCGACGCCTCCGTCTGCTACGATTCAATCACCTATTATTTTGTAGCGAAACGTGCCGGCCGTAATTATTTCCCGCCGCGGGTGAATATCGCACAAGAGCAATTTGTCAACCTCGAAGCCGATAAAACGCTTTTGCCGGGTGAACTCGCCTGCAATACCTTTGTAGATTGTCCCGATAATTACCAGGGACGCGCCCAGCGATTCTGGTTTACCGATTATTCCACCCCCGACCACCGTTTTGTTTACGAAGCCTCGCGTTATGCCGGCGTCGACTCGGTATGCCTGGCTTTATGCGATGAATACGCCGTGTGCGATACGTTCCACTACGCTATCCGTATTAGCAGCGATACGGTGGGACTGCCCTTTATGGACGATTTCTCTTACCCCGGCCCCCTGCCTTCTATCGACCACTGGCTCGATATTGACCCATTTATTAATACGACTATGGGCGAAATGCCCCCTTCTATCGGGGTCGCAACCTTTGACGGCATCGACGGCCGTGGCAGCGCATACGGCGGACAATACGGCCCCTCCGACTACCTGACGTCGAGATATCTCAACCTGCAAGGCGCCGGCGGCAACCTGACCCTCACTTTTTGGGCGCAACGCCGCGGGTTGGTTGATCGGCCTGAGATTCAGGACTCTCTCGTTCTCGAATTTAAAAATTCCTTCGGCATCTGGCAGATCGCTTTGTCGCTCAAAGGTATTCCAGGCAGTCAAACTAACGACGCGCCCGAACCCTTCCGCTTCTACGACGTGCCCGTACCTCAAGAATTCAGGTATAAAGGCTTCCAGTTCCGGTTCCGAAATTACTCCGACCGGCTGGGTATCAACGACAATTGGCATCTCGACTATGTGCGCCTTGACGCCGTGAATATCGATTCTATTTTTAGCGATATCGCTTTTACCCAACAACCCAATTTTATTTTAAAGAATTACACCAGTATGCCCTGGCGGCATTTCGAAGGTCGCGAAGCAGAAGAACTGGGCGACAACATTGCTGCGGGCATTTACAACCATGCCGGCCAATCGCTCAATGCCAGCCCCTCGTCGGTAAGCCTGGTAGAACTCAATTCGGGATTTAATGTTTTTGGCTCGGCTGTAACGCTGTTTAACGGCCTGGAGGCCAATATACCCAATGGCGAGCCGGTTAGTCGATCCTATCAATTACTGGACGATCCGACCGGTTTCCCCGAGGTGTGGCCCAATTACCTCCTCACTATGGAAGGCCCCACTTTTGACGATGCCGACCGCCTCGATTTTGAATTAAAATATACCCTCAATAATACTTCGCAAATCAATCAGCCCGGATTCGAGGCGGTACAACGCAACGACCAGGTGACGCAGACGACCGTTTTCGACAACTACTTCGCCTACGACGACGGCACCGCCGAGGCGGGGCTCGTTACTTCAGAAGGCACTCAGGTGGCGATGAAGTATACTGCCGGCGTCGACGATTCCCTGCGCGCTGTGCGTATTCATTTCCCGCATACCTCCGCCGATGTGAGCGATCAAACATTCCGGCTGCGCGTTTGGGTGGGGCAACTCGACAATTCGCCCGAATATTCGATGAATTTACTGCCCTATTATGCCGATTCGTTTTTCGATACCCTGCAAGGCTTTACTACTTATCCGCTGGTTGACGCCAACGGCAATAATGCGCCGATGTTTATTCCCGCCGGCGATTTTTATGTGGGCTGGCAACAAATTACTTCTTGCGAGTTCACGCGCTGCGTGCCCATTGGTTACGACAAAAACAGGCCTAATGTCAAGGAGTTTATTTTCCGAAACAGCGGACAGGGATGGGAACCGCTTTCCGAATTTACGCCCGGCGGCGCTTTGATGATCAGACCGGTGGTAGGAGGTATCACTCCCGGCGCTACACCCGTAGATGAACCGACCCCAGAAACAGGGTTTCAGTGGACTATCTACCCCAATCCTGCCGCCGATGCAGTATTTGTCCAGTTGAACGACGGCTTGTACGAACAATTTGACTTCAGGTTGTTTAATAGTAATGGCCAGCTTGTGCAACAGGGCCCATTGTCGCCGCAAATACCTGTAACGAGCCTGCCCAACGGCGTTTACTGGATGGCCGTACGCCACCGTGATACGCAACAGATTGAGCATCGCAAACTGGTTATTGTGCATTAAAAACACCTACACACATGGATATTACCGTTCAGGAATTAAAAGAAAGAATGGACAAAGGCGAGGCCGTCCACCTGATTGATGTTCGCGAGCCTTACGAGCACGAAGAATTCAATATCGGCGGGTTGTTGTGCCCACTGGGTGATGTGATGCGCGCCATCGAAGAAATGGAGGATCACAAATCCGACGAGATTATAGTTTATTGTCGCTCAGGCAGGCGCAGCGATACGGCCAAACAACTTATGCAACAAGCCGGCTACCAAAATGTGCGCAACCTCCTGGGAGGCATGTTGGCCTGGCAAGAGGCGTTTGTGAAGTAATTGGGGGGGATTTGAGGATTTGATCTGCGATAACCGAATCCACAATCCCGGTATTTTATATGCCAATTACTGCTTTTTCTTCACAATCGCTTCTACTCCTTTCGCTTCCAATTCCTTTTTCAGTGCCTGGGCCTCGGATTGGGAAGAAAAGCGGTCTACCAGGGCAACAGCCAGGGCGCCACGGTTGAAAGACTCCACAGTGGCGTTGTTATAGCCGAGTTTATGCAGGCGGGCAACCTGATTCTCCGCATTGGTTTTACTCTTAAAAGAGCCCGCAATCACCAGATAGTCGCCGCTGTTGGAAGAAGAAGCAGTGCGGCTGGGAGCAGGTTCTTCCTCATACCCTTCATCGCGCGAAGCCGTTGATTTGGCGGTAGATTTCGTAGTAGTGGTTGAAGCCGGTTTAGTATCCGGTTTGGGTTTAGTTGCGGTTGCCGGCTTTTTTGTCGTTTCCGACGACGATTTGCTGCCCGGTTTTGTCGATTTAGCGCTTTCCGTTGCGGGTTCCTCTTCGTAATCCGTAGCCGTCATTTGATCGTCGTCAAGGTCTTCTTCTTTGGTATAAGAACTCAGCGAAGTATCTGCGTAATCGCTATAGGTGCTTGCGCCAATCGTATCCTGATAGGGCGTTTCAATCAGCGTTTCTTCCGGGGGCGTATCATTGCTCATCAGCTTAACGGTTTTGTAAACCAGAAATCCCAGGGCGGCCAGACAAACGCCCACAATGCCGATGGTGAGGTAGTCAACTCTTGACATGTCTTGTTTATTTTGTGGTTAAAGCAAGTGCGTATGCGATTGGTTTTCAAAAAGGCAACTTCCCGTGTTGACGCTCGTAGTCGCTGATGTAAGCGGCCACAATATCATTCACAATATCTTTCAGGTGCGATTTTTCAATTTTTGCAATTGACTTGAGTTTGCCGAGCATATCATTATCAAATACCAGGGTAATGCGACGGGTAGAGAAGGGGTGAATTTCTACGCCGCTGGGCGTGATCGTGTTTCTGATCAGCAGATCGAGGCCGCCGGCCGGCCTCGGCGCCGGCGCGGGAATATCGCCGGAGGTTGGCTGCGCTGCTTTTCGGGCTTCCACTTGCTCTTCGAAAGCATCTTCAAAAGCCGTGTGCAAAAAAGAAGCCAGCGCAGACGAAAAATCCTTGTTTCCAGCTTTTTTAACAGCAGCATCCCCTTGTTTACCTTGAGCCAATTCAGCATCTGCCGGCAAGGTGTCCTTGTCGGAAAAGATGTCTGCGGTATCGCCAAACAGACTTTCCAGGCCGGCGGTGAATCTTTTTTTGCTCAATGCAACGCGGTTTTATTCAAAACTAAAGAAAATAAACCACAAAAGCCAATTTCAACAATAATTTTGCATATAACGATACTTCAGGCAGCTGAAGTACGTTTGATGATCTCTTTGCACAACGCCAGATAATCATCGGCGCCGGCGCTGTTGCGGTCATAGGCAAAAATATCCTTGCGGTGCGAGGGCGCCTCGGCCAGTGTTACGTTATCGCGAATGAAAGTTTCAAACAACAACTCGCCGAAAAATTTTCGGATCGTCTCTACTACATCGCGGTTGAGTACCTTGCGACTGTCGTACATCGTAGCTATTACCCCGCCAATATCCAGCTTTTTGTTGAGTCGAAGCTTTACCTTCTGGATCACTTGCTTGATCTTGGCCAAACCCTGCATAGCAAGAAATTGCGTTTGGAGGGGAATGTAGATAGTATCGCTGGCCGTCAACGCGTTGAGGGTAAGCAACCCAAGCGAAGGAGGGCAATCAATGAAGATGTAATCGTATGATTCGCGAAATGGTTCCAGCAATTCTTTGAGAATATACTCCCTGCCCGCTTCGTTGAGCAATTCCATCTCTATGCCCGACAGATCGAGCACAGAGCCCACCACGTCTAGCCCGGGTTTTGCCGTATACGGGGCCAGATCGCCTTCTCCGCGCATGGCCTCGTACATGGTCACTTGTAATCGGGGTAGCCCCAGCGACAAGCTCAGATTAGCCTGGGGGTCCAGATCTATGAGCAATACTTTTTTGCCTAATTCTACTAATCCCGCACCAATATTAACGGCACAGGTCGTTTTTCCTACGCCGCCTTTATGGTTGAGCAATGAAATGATATGTCCCATATGTTTTTTTGCTTCCACAAGCGCAAGCCGGCAAGGCTATACTTGTGGAAGCAAAAATAACTTTTTTCGCTGTATTTCTATACACTCTTCCTCACGCACCCTCTCCCTTACCTATTCACTGCCTGCTTTGAGGTTGAGTTCTTTTCGCGGCAATTTAGCGTCGCGCTGCGAGGTATGCCACACGAAAGAAGCAATGATCGTGGCGGCCTGCTTTAGGTCTTCCTCCGATAGATGGTCCAGGTTGTCCATGTTGGAATGGTGCGTACGGGTAGAGTAGGCCATTTCATCCTGGATAAACTGAAAGCCCGGTATGCCTGCTGCGTCGAATGCCAGGTGGTCGGTACCGCCGGTATTCGACAGGGTGAGGGTGGTAGCGCCGAGGTCTTTGAAGGCATCGAGCCAGGCCCGGAAGATTGGACCTACGGCTTGATTTCCCTGCTGGTAAACGCCCCTGATTTTGCCGGTGCCGTTATCGAGGTTGTAGTAGGCCGAAACTTTGTCCTGCTCGGGTTTTAGCGATTGGGCATTGCCCATATTGTCAGTATCAGCAAAATGTTGTTTGACATAACCGCGGGAGCCGTAAAGCCCCTGCTCCTCGCCCGTCCACAACGCCAGTCGCAAAGTACGGCGGGGCTGAACGCCGCTTTCTTTGATCGTTTCGAGCAAAATGCGGGCGGCCTCCACCATCACTGCCGAGCCTGCGGCATTGTCGGTAGCGCCGGTAGCGGTGTGCCAGGAGTCGAAGTGAGCGCCAAACATAACGATCTCATCTTTGAGGTCCGTACCGGGTATTTCGGCAATAACGTTGTGCTCCATACCCTGATCGGGGTTGTGATAAGCCGATTCAATTTGCATGCTGAGCGACACGGGGATACCCCTTTTGAGCAGGCGGAACAGCCGGTTGTAATGCTCAACGCTCATAGTCACCTGGGGGATGATCTCGGCTTTTTCTTCCCAGGCGCGTCCTTCCAATGCGCGGGCGCCCGACAGGAAAACGGTTCCCAGATCGCCTTTATAGCTGCGGTCGATAATAGCCAGCGGTTTTTCCTCACCCAGCAGTTTCCAGAGTTTATCGTTGAAGCCGCCGCGGCTGCCCTGCCAGTTGCGCATGGGCCGCGGTACCGGCATTGGCGAGTTAGCAAGGTTGAGCAATTCATCGGCCTCATAGCGGGTAGCCGGCGCGTCAAACCATTCCTTTACCACGCGCAGGGTATCAAAAAATACAAACTTGCCACCCAATTTGCCCTTGTACTTGTCCAGGTCTTCTTCCGTTTCAGCTTCCAGGTAGATAACTTCGCCTTTTACCAGGCCCTTGGTGGAGGGCGACCACGCTTTGGGATAAGCCAGCACGGGGAAATAATTGGGCGACGTGGCGTGCATCTCAAAGTGCTTGAGCTCCCATCCGCGGCCAAACGGCCCCCAGGTTTCAGTATGCACGTTGGCCATACCCCAGTTTTTCAGGGTTTCAACCGCCCAGCCGGTGGCTTTATCCAGCATGGGCGACCCCGTAAGGCGCGGGCCGTATACGTCGGTCATCAGTGCCGCAATTTCCATGACCTGGCTCTGCTCCAGGCCGTGCTTGCGAATCAGTTTGTTGATCTCTTCGTCAACTTTTTCCTGCCCCCACATTGGCAAGGCAACTATCAACAATAGCAGTGTAAACCATTTTGACATAGTCTGGATGTTTTTGTGAAAGGTTGATGAATGTTGATGAAAGGTTATGAAAGGTTATGAAAGGTTATGAAAGGTTATGAGGGGCTATGAAGGCAACAATATAACCTTTCATAACCCCTCATAACCCCTCATAACCCCTCATAACCCCTCAAATGATGATAGGCAGGAATAAAGTACAAAGTTATAAAGCCCGGCGAACTCCCACATTAATTCCGGAGATAAAATAGCGCTGATCCACCTCGAAATGGCTGCGGGTAAGCGAACGGGGATAAATCCGGAAGCCGGGTTCAAATAGCAATTGCCAGCCGGGTTTCACATGATACAGGATACCCATACTCGCATACCAACCTACGCCGATGCGGTGTCGGAATGCTTGACCTGCTGCATTTTCAGCGGCGTCAAACCCGATGGGGCGTTGTAAATCTTCTGGCGACATGAACTGTCCCTTGGCGTCAAGTAGCATATTGATATGGGCGCCGGCATTGAGCGCAAAAGTCAATTTGCCAAAATCCATTTCATACCCGGCGAGTAAGGGTATATCGAGCCATTGGTACCGGTTGTCGGCCTTGTATTCAGCGCCGTTAACCACTATTGTATCCGTTCGGATCAAGTGACCGTCAGAACCGTAAATATCAGTAATGATAATGCGTTGCTCGTTGGGGTTGAAAAAGCTGAAATTTTCATTCACCTGGCCGTAATGCAAACCCGTTTTGAGAACAAATCCGCTTTCTGAAACCAGTGCAAGACGCAACGCAGCGCTTACCGCAAAATCGGCGCTCTCTGTTTGCTGCCTCAGGCGGGCATAATCAAGGGCTTCAGCTTGCCGGGGCCGGAATTCGCGCATAGGCAATTCAGGCGCGGCCACAACCTCCAGATGAAAACGCCAGGTGCTTCCGCCAAACCGGGCGCACTTGATATACTGAGGCAAAGGCAGCGGCGGTGAGTCGAATGTCAAGGTTGGCAAAAGGTCCGGCGGCGACCATCTCGATTTATTGCCGGTTGCCGGAGCGGCGGCAGCAGCGTCGACAACAATGGCTTTTTCTTCGCTTACAGGATCACCTTCCGTTTGAGCAGCTAAACCCTGAACAGCTAATTCAGTTGTTAGCGAAGTTACTCCCGTTTGTACATTTGCCGGCGACTGAACAGCCGTATTGGCATATATGGGCGTCGGCGGGACTGCGACGGCAGGCATGGCGGCGGGGGAACCGGGTTCGGCAAAGGCATTTTTGTCTTGCGAAATTGCTACTGGCGATAAGTAGAAGTTGCCCAAAACGGGATCGCCGGCAGGCACAGGCTGTTGATACAGCCACCATGCAGCTGCCAATGCAAGAGTGAGTATGGCAGCGCTGCCCGTCAAAACCAGGCGACCGGCCCACCAACGGGGGGCGGGCCGATTTTCACGAGCCTTGGCTATGCGTTCCCACATGTAGGGTGGCGCCGGCACACTGTGATTTGCCAGTTTCTGTTTGAATATATCGTCTACCTCAAGGCGACGTTTCATACTGCAATTTTTTGCGTTTCTTCAATTAATGTCTGTAGCATTTTGCGCGCTTTGACGAGTTGCGACCGCGAAGTGCTCTCCTGAATGTCCAGCATTTCTGCTATCTCCTTATGGCTATAGCCCTCAATAGCGTATAGGTTAAACACCACCCGATAGCCATGCGGCAACGAGGCGATCAACGCAAGCAACTCTTCCTCGCTGAGATGATCGTAAATAGTAGGCTCAATAGCGGGATCAGGCAGATTATCCGTACCGATTTGCTCGTTGACGAAACTCTTGCGGCTGTAATTCTTCAATGCGGTATTAACCACAATCTTCCGGATCCATCCTTCGAAAGATCCTTTTGATTCAAACTGACCAATATTGTCGAATACCTTGATAAAGGCATCCTGCAAAATATCTTCGGCTTCCATTCGGTGACGGGCATAACGCAGGCATATTGCGAACATTTTGCCCGCATAGCGCTGGAAAACCTCTTGCTGGCAAAGCCGGTCTTCCCGCATACAGCCCTTGATCATTTCGCTTTCCGTCACAGATATGGCGTTAGTTGACTTCTATTGTATAACGATCTGAACGTTGATATGTTGACCCTCGTCTATAATCGCTCCGCTCTTTTTCTGCCCGGGCTGCTATTCTCTTGAGGCTGGATAAGGCCCAATCGCTGCCCGGTTGCAGAAATTATTTTCCAAATTATACTTTTTCTTGCAATTATGCCGCTATCTTAAGACATTAACCAAAAAAATGGCGATTTCTATGAATGAATCAGCCGATGTGCGCAAAGCCAGGCAAATTGTTGATCAAATGTACGAAAACGATGCTTTCAGCCAGTGGTTGGGTATTGAACGGCTTGAGGTATTCCCCGGTAATTGTGTGCTGCGCATGGCGATCAGACCGGAAATGCTTAACGGCTTCCATATTTCTCACGGCGGCATTGCCTATGCCTTCGCCGATAGCGCCCTGGCTTTCGCTTCCAATTCCCGAGGTATGCAGGCCGTTTCAGTAGAGACATCCATTTCTCACACCGCTCCGCTGCATGCCGGCGATGTGATTACCGCAATTGCCACCGAAGAACATCTGGGTCATAAAATCGCTATTTACCGCGTAGAAGTAGTGAATCAACACGATCACCGCATCGCTATATTCAAAGGAACTGTCTACCGCACGTCGAAACCGTGGTCGATCACAGCAGAATAATATTTTTTCACAAAAACAATCAACCAATGAAAAATGTAATCCTGAGTTTGGCGTTTATCCTGTCAACGGGCGCTGTTGCCACTGCACAAAGCGTCGATCCTGTCAAGTATTTTGAGTTTCTCAACAATGAGCATGTAGCCATAGTATCTAAAAGCCTTGAATACGTGCAATACTCGGTGCACAGCGACGATTTGGCGGAAGTGGAGCGCAAACGCGTAGAGTTGATTAGCCAAATTGGCATCGCCACCGTTAATGTCAACAACCAGCCCGCCGACAAAACAACTGCGCCGCTTAAAGCCGATATGCTCAATGTGCTCAATGCCTATAAAGAAGCTTTTCGTAATGAATTCACCACGCTGTTGCAATTAAAAATGGAAAGCGACAACTCCTACGAGGCGATGCAGAAGTACCTCGACGCCCAGGATACCGTGGAAAAGAAACTGGCCCAGGCCGCCGACAAGTTCCTGCAAGCGCAAAAAGAATTTGCGAAGAAAAATAATATCCTGCTGGTGGAAAGCGACCGCAACAGCGAAGTCCATCAAATCAACCGGCTCAATAACTACCACCGCGCAGTCTTCCTCCGATATTTTCGCCTTTCAAAACGCAATGCAGCCGTACTTGACGCCATGAGCAAACAGGACGCCAAACTCATGGAAAAAGAACGCCTGCTGCTGCTGGAGGAGTCCAAACAAGAACTCAAAATGCTGGAACTCATGCCCGCCTACAATGGCGATACGGAGTTCAGGGATGCCGTGGCGAAAATCGCCGCCTTCCATAAGGATATGGCTGAAAATGACTTTGCCAGGGTGGCGGCAGCCCTGCGCAAAAAAGAAATGACCCAGGAAGACGTTGACGCCTATAACAAAGCCGTCGACCGATTCAACAATGAAGCCGGCCCTCTGCTGGATAATTACAACCAGGCTTCAGACAAACTTTTTAAGAAAAATGTGCCCAAACCGGCTATCGAAACCAAACAAATCTGATTTCAGCTTCCTGACATATGGAGTTATTTGGTTGGTGTGATTTCCAACCCTCTTTTACCTTTGTAGCATGCTAGAAGGTGAAACCCCAAGTGACCGATGCAGTCCGGAAGCTATGAAAACATGATTCGCCATTCGCAGTCCGCTTTTTGCGGATTGCGGATAGCGGACTGCCTGAAAAAAATAACTTTTTGCTAACAGAATAATAAGCCCACCCTGCGTTGTATGGCTGAATATTCACCAAAACAACGCAATATGTACAAATTCTTCGCAACCCTTCTCGTCATCAGCCTCGGCCTCGGCGCCTGTACCACCGCCGAAATTCAACGCACCCTGGGCACCGTCATGGGAGATACCCCCTTAACCGATGCTGAAGTCGGCAGCGGATTAAAAGAAGCCCTTAATATCGGCATCGGCAAAGGCGCTGATTTGCTTTCGCAAAAAGACGGCTATTTTAAAAGCCAATATAAAATCCTTTTACCCGCAGAAGCCCGCAAGGTGACCGACAAGCTCAAAAACGTACCCGGTTTTACTAATGTAGAGAACATCATTCTGGAAAAAATTAACCGCGGCGCCGAAGATGCAGCGCAGAAGGCCAAGCCTATTTTTGTTACAGCTATCAAGAGCATGAGCTTCCAGGATGCTATGGGTATTCTGATGGGCAATACCGACGCCGCTACCCGGTACCTTGAACGTACTACCTACAACCAGCTCTATCAGGAGTTCAGCCCCGTCATCATCCAGTCGCTCGACAAATTCGAAGCCCGCAAATACTGGTCAGATGCCGTAACCGCCTACAATAAGATTCCTTTGGTGGAAAAGGCCAACCCCGACCTGGGCGATTATGTCACCAAAGAAGCCCTCAAAGGATTATTCTCAATGGTAGAAAAAGAAGAACTCAATATCCGCCGAAATGTGGGCGCGCGCACATCTGACTTGTTGCGAAAGGTATTTGCCAAACAGGACAAATAATGCCCTGCCGCTTAAGCCGCGCTTTGCTCCGTTTCCGTTTTGAATACCTGGTAGCTGTGATCAGGCCAAAAGTAACTCCCTGTCATCATAGCTACCAGACTCGCCATCCCGGCAACAATAATCGACGGCACTTCATTGCCCTGCCACTCCCATAGCAGCCAGGTAATCATGCCCCCTACGATCGCCATCAATGCGCCTGCGTTAGAAGCCCGCTTCCAGTAAATGCCCGCCGTGAGGGGCACAAACAAAGACACCAGGCTGAGCGATGACGACTGTCCCACTAACTCGTATATGTTGGTGTTGGCGCCGGCCATTAGCGCTGCGCAAACAGCTACTCCCACTACTGAAAAACGCATAATCTGCAATAAACGCCGGTCGCTCGCATTGCGTAAATACGGCCGTACCAGGTTTTCGCCAATAATGGTTGCAGGAGCAAGTATAGCCCCCGATGCCGTGCTCAATATCGCCGATAACAATGCCCCGAAAAACATGATCTGGATAAAAATCGATCCGTGGTGCAGTACCATTTGCGGCAACATCAGTTGTTCGTTTTCGGTACCCGCCATCGCATTCATATCGGCGTACAACATCTTGCCGCACAGGGCGATAAACAGCGGTATCATGCCTATAGTAAGGTACATCAACCCCGCTACATAAGACGCGATAACCGAGGTGCGAGCGCTTTTGGCCGACATGACGCGCTGGAAAATATCCTGACCAGGTATAGTCCCCAATCCTATCGTAATCCATGCAGCTATATATTCCAAAAATGGAATGGGATCTAAATCGGGCTTGATATTGAAAAAACCTGCCGGCTGCTGCGACAATACATGCGAAATCCCCCCCGCCTGCTCGCTCAACTGAAAGGCCAACAACAACAACCCCGCTACAATCATGATGGTTTGTACGAAATCAGTAACCGATACCGCCCACATACCCCCTATGTAGGTGTAAATCACTACAATAATCGTGCAGATCGCAATGCCGACAGGCAATTCGACACCCCCCAATACCTTCAATATGATAGCCATTGCTACCAACTGCGCCGCTACCCAACCGAAAAAAGAGGGAACCATAAAAAGCGCCGAAAATAACTCCGTAACCCGGCCATAACGCAAGCGAAAAAAATCGCTAAAAGTGAGAATATTGAGCTTGTACAAGGGTCTTGCAAAAAATGCGCCCACCAATACAAGACACAGCGCAGCGCCAAACGGATCTTCTATAACCCGTATCAGCCCAAATCGGGCGCCCTCCTCCTCCGCAATAAACTCGGCAGAGGCCCCCATCACCGTCTCAGAACCAAACCATGTGGCAAATAAAGCACATGCAGCAATAAACATGGGCAGACTCCTGCCTGCTATGACAAAATCCTTCGTCGTCTTTACCCGCTGCGCCGCCCACCAACCTATCAACAAGGTTATAGCCAAATACAAGGCTATAAAGACAATTAATGTCACGTGCTCAGATGGTGCTGCTTGCATGCGTGGGCGTTCTTTAGGCTACGACAATTTTTTTATGACAAACTCCAAAAATACAGTTCATTTTTAATGTGTCGACACTATATTTTTCATAGGTTGCGTTTTAATTCACGGGAAGGTCCTCAATTAATGAAAATCACCCGCCAAATTGAGAATAATCATCTGCCATAAACTGCCCTCCGGCTATCTTGGCAGTAGAATTCAACAGGATTATGGTTGTACCAAAAATAGCTGAATATGAACGTCCTAGCGCCTATTAAAACACTTATGTCCACCCACTTGCTTACTGTGGCTCCGCAAGATAAGCTGACCACGGTACAGGAAATATTCAACGCGCATAATATTCACCACATTCCCGTGGTGCGCTATAAGGAGATGGTGGGTCTTATCAGTAAAACTGACTTTCTGTATTTCGTAAGGGGCTTTTCGCGCAACGAAGAGGATCGCCTGGTTAATGAAGCCCGCCTTCGCGCTTATACCGCCGAAGACATCATGACCACAGGGCTGGCCAAGCTTTCTCCCGACGATCGCATCAATGTAGCCCTCGAAATTTTTAAGGTGAACCGCTTTCATGCTATCCCGGTAGTTGATACGCAAAATGAACTGGTAGGTATCATTACTACTTTCGATATCATTAAAGCGCTTGCCGAAGAACCGATTTCGCCCGATCAGATTCTGGCAAATCCAGTTCAATAATTGAGTCCCACCGCGGCAGAATAGCTGCCGCCCTCGCAAGGCGTTACTCTATATGGGGTATCGCCTTGTGTTTTTATTATCTTTTGTTGTATGTTTGTTCTTGTTACTTCGCTATTAATGTCCCGTCATAATAGCATTCCTTTGCATCAATAAAATTTAAAGAGATGAAATTGAAAATTGTGCTGACTTTGATCGTCGCTGTCTTGTTTACCGGGTTGGCATCTGCACAGCAAGATACGCAACCGGCAAAAGACAAACAGGAAACTACCGATACCAAGGCTAAAACGAAGGTGGATAAGCCCATGAAGGATAAGTCGGGCAAGGAAGTTGATAAAGCCCCCGGCAAAGGAAAACAAAAACCCGCCGACGCCAGGCAAAAATCGAACAACGGCAAGGGCAACGCCTACGGCAAGAACAAAGGCGAGATGAAAGGCAAAGAATTCGGCAAAAACCGCGCCGAAGAAGCCCACCAGAAAAAACAAGGCAAACAGGAAACCAAAGCAGGTAAAAAAGAGGTGAAAATGGGCAAAAAACCTGCCAAAGGCGCCGAAAAAGGCAAAAAAAAGGCTACCAAAAAGGGGAAACCTGCTACCGAAGACAATAACAACGAGCAATAACCGGGAAGATTGAGCATACTTGGAAAACATTTAAGAGCTTGTTCAAGATTCCATGATGAGGCGAGGACGAGCAAATTTTTTTTCAGACGAGCGTAGCGCAGCGAAGTCCCGCAAGGCGGGGGCGCGTTTTGCAGAGCTTGATCCCGATGAAATCGGGGCGTAGCAGACAGCTACGGCGAAAAAACGCAACATGAAGCCTGAAAGGGTGACTAAACGTCACGCTGACAGGCTGAACTCGCGAAGCGAATCAAATAAAATTTGCCGTCCGTAGCCCATTGTTGGATTCTTGAACAGGCTCTGGAGGGTTATGTAGACGAAATAACGTTTACATAACCCCACTTTTTTTAAAGCGTTCAGCGACACAAATACTACTGCTTGTGTATCGCGCAAATCCTTAATTTCTGTGTATATTGCCCCAAATCAAACGCTATGGCAATCCCTACCAACAGAAGAAATGCCCTCAAAACAATAGCGCTCGGCGCCGTTGCGCTCACCGCTAATACCGCCGGAGCTTTGCCGCTTTCATCCGCTTTGAGCAATACTCCTCCACAGTGGAAAGGCCGCATCAACCATTCCGTGTGCCGCTGGTGTTACAATGATATTCCGCTTGAGCAATTTTGCCAGATCGTGAAAGACCTGGGAATCCCCGCCATCGACCTCATAGGCCCCAAGGAATGGCACGTTCTCCAAAAATACGGCCTCTATTCGTCTATGTGTAACGGCGCCGAAATCAGCCTCACCGAAGGCTGGAACGACCCGCAGTATCACGGCACTTTACTCAAAAATTACAGCGAGATTATCCCGCTTGTCGCTAAAAACGGCTATAACCAGATTATCTGCTTTAGCGGCAACCGCAAGGGCATGGATGATGAAACCGGACTGAAAAATTGCGTCGCCGGCCTCCAAAAACTGATGCCGCTGGCCGAAAAACACAAAGTAACGGTGGTTATGGAGCTGTTCAATAGCAAAATTGACCACAAAGATTATATGTGCGATAAAAGCGCCTGGGGTATCGAATTGGTGAAACAAGTAGGCTCCGAGTATTTCAAATTGCTCTACGATATTTACCACATGCAGATCAATGAAGGCGATATTATCCGCACGATCCGCGATTACTACCCCTATTTTTCACACTATCACACCGCCGGCGTGCCCGGCCGCCACGAAATCGATGAATCGCAGGAACTAAATTACCCGGCTATTATGCGAGCCATCGCCGATACCGGTTTTAAAGGCTATGTGGCCCAGGAGTTTATCCCTGCCCGCGAAGATAAAATTGGCGCTTTGCGTCAGGCTATCGAAATTTGTGATATATAACGCCACAAAGTCGCGTTTCGATTCCGCTCAACGAACGACAAAGATCGCACAGTCACAAAGTCGCAAAGTCTAAACTATGGAACCCATCAGTGTATTCGACATGCTAAAAATCGGCGTCGGCCCCTCCAGCTCGCACACGCTGGGCCCCTGGCGCGCCGCCCAGCGTTTTGTGGGCGAACTGGAATCCCTTTCACTTTTTGACCACACGGCCCACGTCAGCGTACACCTCTACGGCTCGCTGGCCCTCACCGGCCGGGGCCACGGCACCGATATTGCCGTATTGCTGGGGTTGGCAGGCGAAGACCCCGAGACGATCCCTACTCAAAAAGTACAAACCCTGCCCCACGAAGTCGCCCTCGACAAGCAAATGCTGCTGGGCGGACGGCGCCCCGTGGCCTTCGACCCCGCCGCTTCTATCTTTTTTCACTTCTCAGAATGCCTCCCTTTTCACGCCAACGGGCTCGTTTTTCAGTCTTATAATGCCGCCAACGAACTCATTCACCAAGCGACCTTTTATTCTATCGGCGGCGGGTTTGTGGTGAAAGAAGGCGAATCAGGCCGGGCCAATCAGGTCAAATTGCCCTTTCCCATCAATTCGGCAGCAGAACTATCGCAGCACTGCCTGGGCGAAGGCGCTACTATTTGGGAAATCGTACTCGAAAACGAAAAAACCTGGCGCAGCCCCGCACAAGTCAAAACCGACCTGCTCCGCATCTGGGGCGTGATGAAACAATGCATGTACGACGGCTGCCATACCAGCGGCGAACTGCCCGGCGGACTACATGTGAGCCGCCGTGCCGCTTCAATCAATAAACGCCTGCTCGGCGATACTGCATACAGCAATGCCGATGAGTGGATTAACTGTATCCGCTCAGGTAATTACGATTTCTCGGGTATCGGCAAGTGGATCAGTTGCTTCGCCATGGCCGTCAACGAAGAAAACGCCAATTTCGGGCGCATCGTCACGGCCCCTACCAATGGCTCGGCAGGCGTTATCCCCGCAGTATTGATGTATTATATATGCTTTTCGGGGCACTGTCAGGGCGAGGACGACATCGTCAAGTTCCTGATGATTGCCGGCGAGATCGGCAGTATTTTCAAAAAAGGATCGACCATTTCAGCAGCCATGGGCGGCTGCCAGGCCGAAATCGGCGTCTCGTCTGCAATGGCCGCCGCCGCCCTCACCGAAAGGCTAGGCGGCAGCGTTGGACAGGCCCTGATGGCCGCCGAAATAGCAATGGAGCACCACCTGGGCCTCACTTGCGATCCCATCGGCGGACTTGTACAGGTGCCATGCATCGAACGCAATTCTATGGGCGCCATGAAGGCGATCACCGCCGCCAATATCGCTCTCGAAAGCGACCCGCAGAAAGCCCGCGTCACCCTCGACGCAGTGATCAAAACGATGTGGGAAACAGCCCAGGATATGCATACTAAATACAAGGAAACTTCACTGGGAGGACTGGCAGTACATATTCCGATTATTGTGCCGGAGTGCTAGTCCTTCTGATTTCAAATTGAGCGGTAGTTTTGTATCGACTCTAAGGTCACTTTATAAGTGTGATATAAACGATCAGATGCTAACGTGCAGAAATACACGCCAGGAGCAAGATTATGAAGCCCTACCGTTTGTGTATATTGACCGGGAGGCTTTGTCACATAATCAACAATGTGCACAAGCTGTCCGCCGGCATTGAAAATAGCAAGCGATACAGGTGCAGCTTGTTCTAATTCGTATCTGATTTGAACTTCTTGTTTTGCAGGATTGGGATAAGCTACTACCGGCAGTTGTACCTTTTCCGGTTCCCGCTGAGAACTGATAACCACAGGCCCAACAAAATCGGAAGGCACACCGGCCAACAGGCTGAATTTTAACTTCGGCGGCCCGGTGAAGTCCACATTACCGCTGCCGTCGAGTTGGATGGCGACGCCGTAAGAGGCCTCGATACCGGTTGCCTCAAATTCCTGATCCCAAACCAGGTTACCCAGAGAATCGTGTTTGGTAGTATAGGCCGCGATTTTGCCGTTGGAGAGCCGGGTATTGCCGGTGGTGTAGACATATCCGGCAGCATCGGCGGCGGAGGCCGTCCAGTCAAAGGAGGCGAGCGGTTCGCCAAAGGCGGTCTGCCAGGCCTTGTTCACCGGGCTTTGGGCGGGGGCGTTATGGACGAAAACACATAACATTGCAATTACTAAATAGAGGGGGTATCCGGTAGAAGTGGCTCATGATGTGGAGTTTAGAGGGTATTACAAGATGTAGGACAAGATAAGGTATTTATGGAATAATCTCAAGGTCGCCGTATATTTTCAGAATTTAAATGCCAAAAATCATCCGCCATCGCGGATAAATCAACGCAATTTGCCTTGTTAATATCAAATCAACCTGCAATCCGGCTTTAATGTCACGATCGGCGCAGAAGGGAAAACGGCGGTGAGGAGCTTTTTTTGAGGGAAGTTGGGAATTTGATTTTCGAATTAGCACAAAAGGTTGTATCACTAGCTCGAAATTCCATTTATTAATAAATAAATAGTAACTGTTTAGGTTAATTTTGAGTAACTGTTTAGGTTAATTTTGAATTTTTAGGGATAATATATAAATTTACAAAAA
>DAINSQ010000005.1:0-236 GCA_036741235.1 Saprospiraceae bacterium
CGAGCTGTATCCCCACACGCCGATTCCGCTGGCTCATCAGGATCCTTATACTTTGCTGGTGGCGGTATTACTGTCGGCCCAGTGCACCGACGAGCGCGTCAACAAGGTGACGCCCAGTTTATTTGCCAAAGCGGACAATCCGGTTGACATGGCCAGGCTGGACGTTGACGAGATCAGGGCTATCATCCGGCCCTGCGGCCTGTCGCCGCGAAAGTCGCTGGCCATTTCCCAGTTGT
>DAINSQ010000005.1:437-72158 GCA_036741235.1 Saprospiraceae bacterium
TTTCCGGTCGATACGCACATACATCGATTGGCCTGGCGCTGGGGACTCAGCGAGGGTAAAAATGTGGAAAAAACCGAAGCGGATCTGAAAGCCATTTTCCCGGAATCAAGCTGGAATAAACTGCACCTTCAAATTATCTATTTCGGCAGGGAATATTGCCCCGCCCGTGGCCACGATCCGGGTGAATGCCCAATTTGCAGCAAATACGGCAGGGAAGAGTTATTCGCAAAATAAAGTTGGCAGGTGCAATCACCAGTTTGTGAAAGCCTTATTAAAAATATCTTCCATCATTTGCCGGGAAATCACGTCGATGGCATCATCCTGGATACTGGCCAGGTCGGTGCTGCTGGGAAAATCATAGAAAAACGAAAAATTGCTCTTCCAGCCCTTTTTTTCATCCTGTGAGTGGATGTATTCGATGGCGGTAGTAATGGTGAGTCGGTTCAGGCTGGTGGTTTCACCGGGTTGGGGGGCTTCTGAGGTGACCCGAAAATCCACGATCGTTCCTTTGAAAGAGATATCGGGATCGGTATCTGCGTAAATCAGTCGCGATTCGGTTCTGATTTTTTCTTTTAGCGCTTCTGTAAAGGTTTGGGGCAATGCAGGAGGCGCATTGGAAGCATTGTTGCGAAATTGATCCACGAAATAGGTTTGCACATTGGGGTCAATGTCAATTCCTCGCAGGGAATAGCAGCCTGTATTTATCACTGAGATGGAAAGCGCGACAATTAATGAAAAGGGATAGATCAGGTATTTCATAAAATATTGTACTCTCTGATTTTGCGATACAAAGTGCGTTCCGAAATACCCAATTCCAGGGCGGCTTCTTTGCGCCTGCCGCTGTATTTTTTCAAGGCTCTTTTGATCAGGCCTTTTTCGTGTTCAGCGATAGACAGATTTTCATCAAATACCTCTATGCTCTCAAAATTGGCATCAGGGTGGGGCGTTTCAATGATATAGGGCTTCGAAAAGTCGTTTTCGTCGGTAGCAGCCTCTTCCCCGGCATCAAATGCGGGTGGGCGCGGATACTCGATGGCTGCGCCGCGCAACGAAGCTTGTTGAACGCGGTTGAGTCGCGCGGCGTCGGGCACTTGCAGATCGTTGGTTTTGATAAGTTCGAACACCAGCGACTTGAGGTCGTTGAGGTCGTTTTTCATATCAAACAGCAAGTTGTACAATATTTCGCGCTCTTGCATAAATGAGCCTTCTGTGCCAGAAGGAGGTATCATCGGAAGATTGCGCTGTAGCAGTTGGGGCGCCAGGCGGAGCAAGTCATCGGCTTTTAGCTGTCGATCTTCTGCCAGGACGGAGAGTTGCTCTGCCATATTTTTTAACTCCCTGATATTACCCGGCCAGCTATAGTTTTCGAGTATCTGGCGGGCTGATGCCTCTAGTTCAATAGGGAAAGTGCGGTAGCGCTCTGAAAAATCCACTACAAACTTGCGGAAGAGCATATAGATATCTTCTCGCCGTTCGCGCAAGGGCGGAATGCGAATGGGAACCGTATTGAGGCGGTAGAACAGGTCTTCGCGGAACTTGCCCTTTTTGATTTTGTCTTCGAGCTCAACGTTTGTTGCGGCTATAATACGAACGTCGGTTTTGTGGATTTTGGAAGACCCAACGCGGATAAACTCGCCGGTTTCCAACACGCGCAAGAGGA
The DNA here is from genome assembly GCA_036741235.1 of Saprospiraceae bacterium. Lineage (GTDB taxonomy): Bacteria > Bacteroidota > Bacteroidia > Chitinophagales > Saprospiraceae > JABWBR01. The sequence continues at coordinate 2,098 of DAINSQ010000005.1, forward strand.
ATGCCTGGGTGTCGAGAGGCATTTCGCCGATCTCATCGAGGAAAATGGTGCCGCCGTCGTAGGTTTCGAAATAGCCTTTGCGTTCGCCTGTTGCGCCGGTAAAGGAGCCTTTTTCATGGCCGAACAGTTCGGAATTGATGGTGCCTTCGGGGATGGCTCCGCAGTTGATAGCGATAAACTTATTGTGCTTGCGGGCGCTGTGGTCGTGAATGATGCGAGAAAAGATCTCCTTGCCCACGCCGCTTTCGCCGGTGATCAGCACTGTGAGATCGGTATTGGCTACTCTGACGGCCGTGCTCAGCGCCCTGTCGAGCTGCTCGGTGCGGCCTATGATGCCGTATCGTTGTTTGACGGATTGTAGATTATCCATTATGATGCGACAATTTCTCCTATGAGTGTTGCGCTGGATGCCTCATTGACTTTAACCCATACGTAATCGCCAGGTTGGTAGCCTTTTGCTTTAGGGAAAACGATCATTTTGTTCTGTGAATTTCGGCCTTTGAATTCCTGTTCCGACTTTTTTGAATCGCCTTCAATGAGGACTTTAAAAGTTTTTCCTATATCGGCTTTGTTGTGTTTAAGCGATACGTGGTTTTGCAGGCGAATAATCTCGTTGAGCCGGCGTTTTTTGACCTCCATCGGAATATCGTCGGGATATTTGCGGGCGGCCAGCGTGCCGGGGCGTTCGGAGTAGTAAAACATGTAAGACATACTGTAGTTGGCCCATTCGATCATACTGAGCGTATCCTGGTGTTCTTCCTCGGTTTCGCTGCAAAAACCCGCGATGATATCGGAAGAAATGGCGCAATCAGGAATGATACGATAAATAGCGGCCACGCGGTCCATGTACCATTCCCGGTCATAAGTGCGGTTCATTAACTCCAGTACACGGCTATTGCCGCTTTGTACCGGGAGGTGGATGTAGTTGCAAATATTTTCGTAGCGGGCAATAGTATGTAGTACTTCGTCGGTGATGTCTTTGGGATGTGAAGTTGAAAAACGAACGCGCAAATCGGGGTGTACCAGGGCCGCCATTTCGAGCAAGTTGGCAAAGTTGACTAGCTGTCCGGTTTCCGGATTTTCCCATTTGTAGGAATCGACATTCTGGCCCAACAGGGTTACTTCGCGGTAGCCGCGGTCAAAGAGTTCTCGCGCTTCAGCAACAATACTGAAGGCGTCGCGGCTGCGCTCGCGTCCGCGGGTGAAGGGCACTACACAGAAAGAGCACATATTGTCGCAACCCCGCATGATCGAGATAAAGGCGGAAACGCCGTTGCTGTCCAGGCGCAGCGGATTGATATCGGCGTAGGTTTCTTCTCTTGACAGGAAAACGTTGATGCCTTTGTCGCCGTCTTCGGCAGTGGCTACCAGTTTGGGCAGGTCGCGGTAGGCATCGGGGCCGACTACCAGGTCGACAAGTTTTTCTTCTTCCAGGAATTTGGTTTTCAGCCGCTCGGCCATACATCCCAAGACGCCGACCAGCGTACCCGGGCGTTGTCTTTTTATTTTGTCAAAAAGGCGGAGCCGCTTGCGCACGGTTTCTTCCGCTTTTTCCCGGATGGAGCACGTATTAATGAGAATGAGATCGGCGAACTCAAGTTGTCGAGTAGGTTTGTAGCCCGCTTCGGCCAGGATAGACGCCACGATTTCGCTGTCGCTGAAATTCATCTGGCAGCCGTAGCTTTCGATGTAGAACAGCGCAGTGCCCGGCTCTCCGGCCTGGGTTGCCTGCGGATCGAAAAACACCTCGCCTTGTTTGGACTCGTCAATGTCTTTAGCAATGCCGACGAGCGTTGGATTATCATCGTATAACATCTGTGCACTTACATATTTGAAAACACAACACCGCTGAAGGCAGCGGTGTTGTGCTAAAAGCGTGTGCAAAGATAGGTTTTTTTATATAGAATGACAATTTGTCAGGTTAAAAATGACAATCTAGCCGCAGCGTCAAATTCCGGGGGGCATCCATCAACCCCGGTCGGGAAGCCGAGATATTGTTGAAAATATTGCCGGCGATGAAAGAAGCCTTGAAGTTTTTGTTGATCTGGTAGGCCGTCCGGATATTGAAGGTCAAAACTCCTTTATCGGTGTTTTGTCTGAAGTTGGCCAAACCGGGAACAATCAGCAGGAAAGCTGCGTCGATAGCCTCGATTTTACTATTATAAAAAGTTTCCAATCCGATAGAAAAGTCGTTGATATTGGTCTCCAAATCCAGTTTGGCGGTGTGCCTGGAGCGGTATTTGAGAACATCTAGCGGCTTTACATTTTCTGTCTTGGTTGAAGAGTTATTGGCATTTATCTGGCCTGTTGTACCTGTTTCGCCGGCAGGAATGGGGGTGGGGTCGAAATCGAGGAAGCGCGGATCAATCTGCGTATACCCCATGATCAGGTTGATCGGCAAGCCGAGGATTCTGCCGCGCCCGGCTATTGATACTTCAAACCCACGGATGTCTGTACCGCCGATATTGGTAGAACGGAAACCCGTAACGCCCAGGTTGTCGCGAATCAGGTTGAACTCCATCATATCGCTGTATTTCATCAGGAATGCAGAGACGTCGATGAAGCCCTCAAAGGAGGCGATCTGGAAGCCTTGTTTGATGCCGATTTCTGAGGACCAGCCGGTTTCGGAACGCAGGCCCGGGTTCGGCAACACCCAGAAGCCGCCGTCATTGGCGACTATAAACTTTTCGGCTACAGACGGGAAGCGGTAACCCTGCCCCCAGGAGGCGCGCAGGTAGGTAAAATCGAAGAGTCGATAGTTGGCGCCGAGGCGAAATACCGGTTTGGATTCTCTTTCGTTGGAAGGTTCTACCACGCCTTGCAGGTATTCAAAACCCGGGTTGATCAGCAAGTTACTTTCAAAACGGAAGCCGGCAGACAAGTTGAGGCGGTCAAAAAATTCTTTGTCGGCCTGAATATAACCGGCCAGGTTGCGAGAAGTAAAAGTCGTGTCGCCATATAATTCAGCCTCTACACGAGAGCCGCTTCCGACGATACCGGCGGTAACAATCAGGTCCAAATCAGTCATTCTGCGTTGAAACTGGTATTCGGCATACCACATTTGCGATTGATTCGACTGGTTGTTGCTGTTGTCGTTGTCTACGTCGTAAAAACGCCCCAGGAAGCGGTGGCGGTTGCCCGACTTGTCGAAATACGTAAGAAATGGATCCAGATTATAGCGGAGGCGTTTGCGGGAGTTGATCGTACTGGGAACGCCTTCGTAGGCTGTCGTATCAGATGCCCAATAGAAAAAGGAACCAGACCGGCCTTTATTAAAATTGCCGGCCAGGCCGAAAGACAGGCGGTCGTTGACGCGGTAGCGGGTATTGAAGTTAAAGCGTCCGTATTCCCGGTAGGTATCTTTGTTGTAGCTGTCTTCGTTGATATAAAAGCCTCCGACGACCAGGTCCAGCTTGTCTATTTTGCGGCGATGGGTTACGCTGCTGGCGTAGAGGAAGGGCTGGCTGTCCCACCATACAAATCTTTTGTCTTTGGGGTTGAGATAAACCGTTGAAAAAGCGGCAATTTTAGTTTCGGGTTCTGAACGGGCATAGGCGGTACGTACGTTGATGATGCCGTTGAGCGCCGAAGAGCCGTAGAGGGCGGAAGCCGCGCCTTTTATGACTTCGATTTGTTCGATATTTTCGATGGGCACGTCGTCCCAGTTGGGATAACCGGCGTCGGCCTGCAGGATCGGCACATCGTCTACCAGTAGCAATACCCGGCTGCCTGCGCCCTGTGAAAAGCCGGAGCCCCCGCGAATATTGGCCTGTCCGTCGATGACCGTTACCCCCGGAATTTTCTCAATAGCTTCATCCAGCGCGGTTTTGCTGGTATTGGCAATGAGCTCGGGTTTGAGAACTTCCAGTGAGACGGTGACTTCGCCCAGCGGTTTTTCGTGCTTGCCTGCGGTGACGGTGGCGGTATTGAGGATGGTGGCTTCTGGTTGAAGCGCGATATTCAACACAAGATCTTCTCCTGCTTTCAGGGTTATTTGTTGGGTTGCGTTTTGGTAGCCGACGTAACTTACTATTACTTGGTGGGCGCCCGGCGCCAGTTCAAGCTCATAAGTACCATCGCCCAAAGTAAAAGTACCGTTGGCATCTACTTGAATTGTTGCGGCGTAAAGCGGTTCATTAGTTTGCGCATCGGTGATTTTTCCGCTGATGGAAGCTTGCTGCGCGTGCGCTAATGACATCCAACACATCAATGTAAAGAACAGTGTAATAGCTTTTTGCATATGTGACGATTTTACAATTGAATACTGCAAAGGGGTAAGTGATTGATATCAAAAACCCGGGTGCGGATACGTTCAAGGGCAGTGTGTGGAGATAAGTCGCTTTGACAGGTGCAGTGTTGAAAACACAAAATTAGAAGATAACTCCCATATTTTTGCTACTTACTTTGCGAAAGGTAAAATATTTAGCGGGGTGTTTGCCAATCTGGATATATTTGCCATATATTGCGAAAATTTTAATAAAAGCACAACAAAATCGCCTTTACTATGAAAAAACTTTTTACTTTATTTTTCCTTGTCGCTGCTTTTTATTCTACTGTTTTACAGGCTCAAACTTCTTGTTCTCCCAACTTGAATCTTCCCGATACGATTGTGATTTATCCCGAACCGTTTGTTCCTGAAATTCCCGGTTCCGGCATCCCCGACACGGCTTGCGCCGGTTCTTACTTCGAATTTGTATTTACGCTGTATACGCCTGCTACTTTTACAACGCCATTTGGGCCTGTGCCGCTCAATTCGATCGATCTGGCTACCGAAGGCGCTGTGCTCAATCTGCCGCCGTCGTTTGATTATGTGTGTAATCCCCCGAATTGCGTTTTCAAAAAAGATTCTACGGGATGTCTCGTCATTTTCGGTACGGCTACCGATAGTGAAGTGGGGGTATACGACCTGGGGCTTTCTGCCGTAGTGCGTAGCGTTATCGATATTCCCATTACTTTCCCTGATGCCAACCTGGTGCCTGGTAATTATTTTCTGCACGTTAAACCTGCAGGTTCCACCAATTGCACCATCATCAGCACCAATGATCCTGTAGCCCAGGGTATTGATGTAGCCGTTATTCCCAACCCGTTCAGCGATTGGGCTGTTTTTGAGATCAGTTCAAAACTAAGCGGACAGTTTGAGTTTGCCGTTTACGATATGCTGGGTCACCGCCTGCACCGGGAGTTAACCGAACTTCATGTGGGCGATAATAATATCCGTTTCGACGGCTCATCGCTGGCTAACGGCATGTATATGTTTTCTATCAGCAACGAATCGGGCGTTATGTCAGGTAAATTCCTGATTAACCGCCGTTAAATAAAACCATGGGGCAGAGACGCTGTATTTTGCGTCTCTGCTTTACTTTGCTTCTACTTATCTCCTTTTTTCCTTCAATAAAGACGCACCTGCCGCGGAAACGCACCCGCTGCGCGACGTTCGCGTCGTTGCTGTGAGGCTGTATTGTATTACCAATTTTTATTTTATTCGTATGAAACGTTTCATGTGCTGGTTCGTCATGTTGATGGCGACGCATATCCTGGACGCGCAGACAGGCTGCCCCGGATGTATTACTACGCTTCCCGATTTGCCTGAAGACACCATATTTTTATCCGTAGCGCCTGATGGACAGGCGGGGATGTATTACGAACAGGACATAAGCTTCAGAATGCCGCAGACAACTACTCCTGTGGCTGCCAATGATTCGACGGTGCCTCCTGGCATCGTCATACAACAGGTGACCATCGCATCTGTTACCAACCTGCCTCCGGGTTTGCAGTGGCAGGTCAGCCAGCAGGTATTTAATCCGGCTGAACAAACCGATGGTTGCGTCAAGTTATGCGGTACGCCATTATTTCCCGGGCTTTACCTGGTAGAAGTGGTGGTGAATGCCCAGGTATTTTTTATCACGCAATCATCGTCGTTTACCTTTCCATTGTATATAGCGCCATCGCAAACCATTACGGAAGGCTTCAGTATGACCAACAATGCCGGTTGCGGCAGTGTAACGGCGTCTTTTGAAAATCTGATTCCTTCCAATGGCTTACCCGGTTTTTCTTACCTTTGGGACTTCGGAAACGGCAACGCTTCGCTGAATGAAAACCCAGGCCCACAAACCTATTCATCACCTGGCGTCTATCCGGTCAACTACCGCGCTATTGTTGATACTACGGGGTATTTCCTGACCCGTGTGAACGTACTGGAAGTGGGCTGCACCGATTTTTTCGGCGGCGCGCCCGACCTCAAGATCGGCATTTATGATGGAGCTGGACAGGAAATTTATTTGTCAAATGTGGTAGATAATGCCGCTGTACCGCTCGCTTTCGATTTCGTTCTCCCCCTGGAAGCGGGGAATTATAGTTTGCGGGTAACCGATGAAGACGGCGGCATTGATGGCGCCAATGATATTTGCGGAGTGGTCAATTTTAACAAGAATACCTCAGGGGTACTTCTCGATCAGGAAATGAGCCTGGAATTGACCATACTCCATCCTGTTGATACGGTTGTATCGTCCGATACCGTGCGGGTTTTTGCCCAACCAGAGCTTCCTGTTATTGATTTCTCATCTCCGGCGCCGTATTGCGAAGGCGATTCGCTGACTATATATAGTTCATATGCAGAGGGGATCATTTGGTATAAAGACAGTGTGCCCATGCTGGAAATAACTGATCCTTTCTACGATATTACCGCCGGGGGCGACTATTGGGTGGTGTATACTTCTTTCGACGGGTGTACGGCGACGTCGGAAGTGCAATCGATAGTATTTCATCCATATCCGCAAGCCGTTTTTACCGTTGCCAATAATTTATTGAGTGTATACCAGCCGGAAGTATTGCCGGCATCTTACGATATTGAGTGGTATTTCAATGGCGCCGTCATTCCCGGCGAGCAAGAACTTGCCTATTGCATCGCTGAAAGCGGTGAATACGCCCTTCGCATCACCGATTTGAATACCGGGTGTTCAAGTTATTATGATCAAATGGTGAATTACAACCCTGCCTTCCCCAACTGTACGACAGATGCAACAGACTTGAACACAACACAATGGCGAGTTTATCCCAACCCTGTTTTTGACCATATTTATATTCAGGGATGGAAACAAGCGGCTACGGAACTTCGGATTCAATTGATCAATGGGGCCGGGACTGTAGTCAAGAATAATGTTTTCTCGCAAACTGCCGGCGAAATTGCCATTCGATTGCCCTTGAATGACCTGATTCCCGGTTTTTATTGTTTAAATATCAGCGACGGCGTACATTCCCAAATTGTTAAGTTGGTAAGAAAATAATATTTTCGCAAATTGGAAACAAATACGAGCACCTACTTCCAGGATATGAACCTGAGGCAAACTACAAGGCAACTGGGCAACCTCGTAATAGAGGGCATTCCCGAAATTCCGGTTGAGTTGAGCGATCGCCTCGATCAGTACCAGAGTATCCGGGAAGCTTTTTTGGTTGATTGGTTAAAAAATGACGACGGATTGCTAATTGCCACCCGTTTCGGCGAATCTACACAGTTTCATGCAGTTCAGTATCCTGGAGGGGTGCGCAGGCAGATCACTTTTTTTTCTGAGCCGGTCTACAAAGGTTGCGTTTGTCCCGCGCCCCATGCCAATGGATTTCTTTTTGCAAAAGATATCGGCGGCAACGAGGCTTTTCAGTTTTACTATTTCGATCTCAATACGGGGGCCTATAAAATGCATACTGACGGTCATTCCCGCAATGACCACGGGGTATGGAGCAATAGCGGCAAAGCATTTATCTACGCCAGTACCTGCCGCAACGGCATCGACCACGATTTATACGTTTGTCATCCTCACGATGAAAAGCAACCTTATACAGTTATGCAGGGTGAAGGGTACTGGTATCCGGTGGCATGGTCGCCCGATGACCAATTTGTCGCCGTAGCACATTATAATTCTGTCAGTCACCACGCCTTGTATATACTGCATCTGAAAACCGGCAGGCTCATTGACATCGGCTGCGACAAGCCCAATGTGGCCTGCAAAGGAGCGCAATGGAGCCTGGCAGGCGACAAATTGTATTTCACTTCCGACGAACAAAGTGAATTCTGTCAGCTTTTTTGCTACGATCTCCACACCCACAGTACTGTCTGCATAACCCCCGACATCATGTGGGATGTAGAAGCCATGGCGCTCTCTCCCGACGGCCTCACGCTGGCTTTTGCCGTAAACGAAAACGGTATCAGCCGCCTCTACCTTATGAATATGCAAAATTACCAGTACCGGCCAATCAAAAAGATACCGGTAGGCATTATTAACCAATTGAAATGGAAACCCAGCGGCAGTTTGCTCGCATTTTCGATCAACAAACCTACTTCGCCCAGCGACGTATACGTATACGATACTGAACACCGCCTCACAACCCGTTGGACCTACAGCGAAACCGGCGGTCTCGACCCCGATTCGTTTTGCTCGCCTGAATTGATACATTACCCCACTTTTGACAAAGTGGGGCATTATCAGCGATTGATACCCGCCTATTTATACCTTCCCCGCCGGCAGCAGAGTAGCTATCCGGTGTTGATTTATATCCACGGCGGGCCTGAAAGCCAGTACAGACCTGAATTTTCGCCTATTTTTCAATATTATCTCAATGAATTGGGGATTGCAGTGATCGCCCCCAATGTAAGAGGGTCGACGGGGTATGGTAAGCATTTTCTCAAACTCGATAATGGTTATAAACGCGAAGACTCCGTTTATGACATCGGCAAATTAATAGATTGGATAGAAACCCATCCGCTACTGGACGCTTCGAGTGTGGCTGTGATGGGAGGTTCCTACGGAGGTTATATGGTGTTGGCATCTATGACGCATTTTAATCAGCGCCTGCGCTGCGGCATCGATATTGTAGGTATCAGTAATTTTGTAACCTTCCTGGAGAACACGCAATCTTATCGCCGCGATATCCGGCGCATTGAGTACGGCGATGAGCGCGACCCCTCGATGCGTCGCCATCTGGAGCGAATTTCGCCTACGGCCAACGCCCATAAAATAACAAAGCCAATGCTTATAGTACAGGGGCTCAATGACCCAAGGGTGCCTGCCAGCGAGGCCGAACAAATGCTTCGCGCCATTCGACGCAACGGGGGAGAGGCCTGGTATTTGTTGGCCAAAGACGAGGGCCACGGCTTTCGCAAAAAAACAAACCGCGATTATTATAGCAAAGCCGTGATTTTGTTTTTGCAGCGTTTTTTGCTGGGGAGGGAATGATTGGGTTTAATGCAGGGGTTCGATGAGAATATCTCCGGTTGAATGCTTTAAATAGTCCAGCGCGATCGTTATCTCGCTTTTTCGAATGGAAATATCGATAAAGGCCGTATCGCCAAAATGTTGGTTGTCAATTTGCACATCCAGTTTTTTTACGGCGTTCATTACCTGGCTGAGCCACTGATAGTCAAAACGCAGCCGGAAGCGGGCCATGACAATTTTTTCCACGATCGCGGCTTTTTGCAGCGCATCGGCGGCGCTGCCTTTATAGGCTTGTATGAGCCCGGAAGTGCCCAGCAAAGTGCCGCCGAAATAACGCACGACTACTACCAGTACATTGGTAAGGCCGAAACTGTCGATTTGCCCCAGAATGGGCCTCCCGGCTGTCCCGCTGGGTTCGCCGTCGTCGTTGGCCCGGTAGTTGTTGCCGTCTATGCCGATACGATAGGCAAAGCAATGGTGGCGCGCCTTGGGATGCGCCTTCCGCACTTCTTCCAGCCGGGACTGCCATTCCTCCTGAGAGTTGACACAAAAGGCATAAGCCAGGAATTTGCTGCCCCTGTCGCGAAATTCACCTTCTGCAGGCCCGTCTATCGTGTGGTAAGTGTCTTTCATAATCTGCAAAAGTACCAAGCATAGACAAAGGATTAACAAAAAATGTGCTTATCCTCTTTATATTTACCGCTGGAAAAAGGGGTTATGAGAGGGGATGAGGGTTGAGTAAAGCTTAAACCCTCATAACCCTTCAAAACCCCTCATAACCCCTCATCAACCCTCATAACCCCTCATAACCCTTCATAACCCTTCATAAATGAATCAGACACTGCACGAATACGACCAGGTCATTGCCGGATGCAAAGCCTTGTTTCTGAAAAAGCACCAGGATTATGGTTCTTCCTGGCGCATTCTTCGGCCGGCTTCCATCACTGATCAGCTATATATCAAAGCCAAAAGAATCAGGAGTATAGAGGAGAAAGGGGTTCAGCAGGTAGAAGACGGTGTAGATGGCGAATTCATGGGCCTGATCAATTACAGCATCATTGCGCTCATTCAATTGGAAATGGAAGAAAGCGATCCGCTGGAGTTGACGGCAGAAGAGGTAGAAAAGCGCTATGACGATAAAGTAGCCGCGGTGCGAACGCTCATGATTCAAAAAAATCACGACTACGGCGAGGTTTGGCGGGAGATGCGCGTAAGCTCCATGACCGACCTGATCCTGACCAAACTGCTGCGTATAAAACAGATTGAAGACAACAAAGGAGCAACGCTGGTGTCGGAAGGCGTGGGCCCCAACTACATGGATATCATCAACTATGCTATATTTGCGCTTATAAAACTGGAATCAACAGACACAACAGGCATTACTAACTAATAACGTGCTACAATGACTATTTACACACTAACGCTTTATATCGCCATTGCAGCGGTCGTAATGTGCTTATTGACAGGCCTTTCGGGCGTGAAAGTCCGCAACTGGGCTATCACTTTTTTTCAATATTTCACCGGTTCTCTATTTGTGTTTTCCGGCGCTGTCAAGGCTGTAGACCCGTTGGGAACGGCCTACAAGATGGAGCAATATTTTGCCGAGTTTGAGACGACCTTTGCGGGCACCTGGTTTTCTTTTATAGCTCCGCTATTTCCAAAGTTGTCGGCTGTATCCTCGACTTTTTCGGTAGTAATGATCGTTTTCGAAATTGTGCTGGGCATCATGTTGATCATCGGCGCCTATCGCAAGATGTCGGCCTGGGCGTTTTTCCTGCTCGTATTGTTTTTTGCCTTCCTCACCGGCTTTACCTATCTCACCGGTTATGTTCCGGAGAAAACCAATTTCTTCCAGTTTGCCAAATGGGGGCCCTATGTTGAAACCAATATGAAGGTAACGGACTGCGGCTGCTTCGGCGATTTTCTCAAACTGAAGCCAGGCGTTTCATTTATGAAGGATGTCGTATTGATGGCGCCTGCACTGTTGTTCCTTTGGCGCCATCGCGATATGCACCAGCTTTTCCAGCCTAATACGCGGCTTGTCGTGACGGCGTTGAGTATTGTAGGGTTGACCTACTACAGCTTGAGCAACTACGTATGGGATTTACCGGATATCGACTTCCGTCCGTTCAAAATCGGTGTAAATATTGCCGAACAAAAAGACAAAGAGGCGGAGGCTGAAAATGCAGTGGAGATTGTCGCTTACAAATTGACCAACAAAAAAAGCGGCGAATCGGTAGAAATTCCCTATGCCGAGTTTCTACAGAAAATACAGCAATACCCCACAGAAGAATGGGAATACGAGCAGATCAAGTCAGAACCGGCGATCCCCCGTTCCAAAATCAGCGATTTTGAAGTGAGCGATGTTGCCGGCAACGATGTTACCGAAGATATTTTGCGCGATTCCAACTATAGCTTTATGGTAATTGCCTACAAATTGTATGGCACTGAAACGCCGGCTACGAAAACCGTAGTTGATACGACTTTTGCTATCGATACCATTCGCAATGCCGATACGGTGTACTTACAAAAGCGGATTACAGGCACGCAAAACAAAGAAGTGGCCTATACCCAATATCAATGGGATGAAGATTACCTGGCCAAATGGAAAAAAGCGGTAGCGCCGGTAATGGATGCCGCTCAGAAAGAAGGTCTCAAAGCTTATGCTATTACTGCCTATACCGACGAGACCCGTATCAACGACTTCAAGACCGCCGCAGGTTTGTCGCATCCGGTTTATATGGCCGACGATATCTTGCTCAAAACCATCATCCGCTCTAATCCGGGCGTTGTGTTGTTGAAAAACGGGAAGGTAGTCATGAATTGGCATTACAAGCAATTGCCGGATTATGCGGCGATAAAAGCGGAGCATATGAAGTAAAAGCCGCGAAATTGTGTTTTCTTTGCATTTGAAAAGTTCACTTACTTATGTTGAGCAGAAGGAACGTCCGCATTAAAGTGATGCAGATACTCTACGCACTGAGCCGCGACAAGCAGCCCGAACTGGAGGTCATACTGCACCAATATCGCGACTATGTGCGTAAATCCTTCGAGCTGTATTTGTTTACGCTTTACGTGCTGATCCGCATTGCCGAATTTGCCAAACAGGATGCCGCCAAGCGCATGTCTAAACTGTTGCCTACCGACGACGACAAGCGATTTACGGCTAAACTGAGCGATAATCCCTGCATCGACTCTCTGATTAACAACGACGGCCTTAACCGACTTTTTCGGGCTTACAAGATGGATAAAAAAACGGATGACGATGCTATCCGCATTTTTTATACTGAATTCTCCAAAACCGAAGAATACAAGCAGTACGTTTACCAGGAAAACAGCACAGACGAAGACCACCGCAATATTCTGCTGGCGCTTTTCAAGCATTGCCAGCAAAACGAAATGTTCATCGAGTTTCTGGAAGATCAATACCCATTGTGGGTTGACGACGAGTCGCTGATCGTAGGCGCGCTGAAAAAAACAGTGAAGGCCCTGCCGGTTGAAGCCAACTTTTTTGAAGGCTACAAACCTGCCGATGAAACGGTGCGCGAGTTCGGCGAGCAATTGCTCATGAAAGTTATTAGGGAAGACGATCAATTGCTCGAAATGATCGAACCCACGCTCAAAAACTGGGATGCAGAACGGGTGGCCATTATCGATATGATCTTGCTCAAGATGGCGTTGGTGGAGTTGATGAATTTTCCCACGATTCCCACCAAAGTGACGCTCAATGAGTTTGTGGAGATCTCTAAGATGTATAGCACTGAAAAAAGCAAAGACTTTATTAACGGTATTCTCGACAGGCTGATGAAGAAGCTGCAAGGCGAAGGCAAGATCAACAAGGAAGGCCGGGGACTCGTCGAAGAATAGCACAGGAGGCTTTTTATGACGGAAAAGGTTGTTATTTTAGATTTTGGTTCGCAGTATACGCAGCTCATCGCCAGAAGAGTGCGCGAACTGAATATTTACAGCGAAATTCTGCCCTATCACCACTTACCCGAACTTGACAGCTCGGTAAAAGCAGTAATCCTGTCTGGGAGCCCCTTTTCGGTTACTGATCAGCATGCGCTAAAAATTGAATTAGACCGCCTGGTGGGTAAAATCCCGGTGTTGGCGATCTGTTATGGCGCTCAACTTATTGCCCAGCACTATGGCGGCGAAGTGCAGCGTTCGCTGAAAAGGGAATACGGCAAGGCGCTGCTACAGCGTATGTATCGGCCCGACGAACTTTTTTCGGGCATCGACCAGGGCTCGCAGGTATGGATGTCGCATGGCGATACCATCATGGCTATTCCTGAGCAGTTTGAGCTGATCGCAGGCACCGATAGTATTGATGTGGCCGCTTTTAAAGCCAAAACCGGCTTTTTTGATCACCCTGTGTATTGCCTGCAATTCCACCCCGAAGTTACCCACAGTATTGACGGAGCCAGGCTGCTGAAAAATTTCCTGATCGATATTGCCGGCTGCAAGGCTGATTGGACGCCGGCTTCTTTTGTAGAACATTCCGTTGCAGAACTCAAGGCCAAAATCGGACCCGATCGCGTGCTGATGGGGCTCTCCGGCGGCGTTGATTCTACGGTAGCTGCCGTCTTGCTCGACAGGGCCATCGGCGATCGCCTGGAGTGCTTCTTTGTCGATAACGGCTTACTTCGCAAAAATGAGTTCGAAGAGGTATTGCACGTATATCAGGACCTTGGTTTAAATGTAGTTGGAGTTGACGCCAGGCAGCGCTTTTGGGATGAACTTGCAGGTGTGACTAATCCTGAGACCAAGCGCAAGATCATCGGTCGCGTGTTTATTGAGGTATTTGAGGAAGAAGCCGCTCGCCACCGCAAGATCGACTGGCTGGGGCAAGGCACCATTTATCCCGACGTGATAGAATCCATTTCCGTTCACGGCCCCTCGGCCACTATCAAGTCGCATCACAACGTGGGCGGACTGCCGGATATTCTCAAACTCAAAATCGTTGAACCGCTGCGTATGCTGTTCAAAGACGAGGTGAGAAAAGTTGGGCAGGCGCTGAATATTCCCCAGGAAATACTGGGCAGGCACCCTTTCCCGGGGCCGGGCCTCGGCATTCGCATCCTGGGCGATATTACGCCCGAAAAGGTGGCTTTATTACAGGAAGCTGATGCCATTTATATCGGGCATTTAAAAAAAGCCGGCCTCTACGACAAGGTATGGCAAGCCGGCGCCATCCTGCTCCCCGTTCATTCGGTGGGTGTAATGGGCGACGAACGAACCTACGAACAAGCTATCGCCCTGCGCGCTGTCAATTCTACCGACGGTATGACCGCAGAATGGAGCCACCTGCCGCATGAATTCCTGGCGCAGGTGTCCAGCGATATTATTAATAACGTTAAAGGGATTAATCGGGTAGTCTATGATATCAGCACCAAGCCTCCGGCAACCATTGAATGGGAATAAAATCATACTCCTGGCTGTACTGGCCTGCTGGAGTATGACATCCTGCGCTATGCTGCAAAAAGCGGATAGCGATAAGAAAAAAAACAATCAGGGCGATACTCTTGAACCTATTCAGGGCAGAAGGGTATACGACCCCGAAAAAGGGACTTATGTGGTGATAGAGGAGACGCTTTCAGAGAAAATGGATACCATTATCTGGAAGGATATCCCCACCAGTACTTATCCTCCCATTACATCTGCCGTATCCGACTTGCCGAATGACCTTCCCGGCGAAGTGGTGGGCGTAGACAAAAATACTGGGTCTGAGTTCTTTTCGTCCTATAATGTCGCTATACTACTGCCGTTCCTCACAGACAAGATGAGTACGGCAGGTAATGGCGTATTGCCGGAAAACTCGGCATGGGCGCTGAATTTTTACGGCGGCGCTCGCCTGGCCATGGATGTGTTGAGCGATGAAGGCATCAATCTGAATGTATCGGTTCTTGATAGCAAAGCTTCAGAGGAAACCTGTAGTCAATTGGCCCGCAATAGCGCTGAATTGAGAAATGCCCATCTCATCATTGGGCCTTACCGCAGAAATAATGTGGCGATAATTGCTCAATTGGCTAAAGATCAGGATATTGTGATGGTCTCTCCGTTTACGGCCGCTTCAGGGGTCTCGACCGATAATCCCAACTATATACAGGTCAATCCAACGCTTCAATCGCATTGCGAGGCTATCATGCAACATGCCCTGCGACGGTATCAACCTAAAAATATTGTACTGGTAAGCAAAGATATTCCTGCAGAAAAGGCCCGCTTGCAGTATTTCCACGATGAGTACAAAAAGGCTATGAATAACCGGGTAACCGTGCCGCTGCGGGAGTTTATCATCGCCGATCAGTCCTCCAGTTTCAACCAACTCAACGTAATGCCTTTTGTATCCGTTGGCGATACGGCGGTTTTTATAGTGCCCTCCTGGTCGGATGAAACCTTTATTTACGCGCTGTTGCGCAAAATTGAGCTTTCCAAAAATCCCAACAGCTACGTGGTGGTTTATGGAATGCCGCAGTGGATGGCTTTTGATAAAATAGATTTTTCTTATTATGAAAAGCTCCACATTCATGTAAGCGCCGGCGCTTATATCGACCCGATCTCAATTGATGTACAATCTTTCAAGCGGCAGTATTTTGATCGTTTTGGAACGGTGCCTGCAGAGGAGTCGTATCAAGGCTTTGATATTATGCTGTATTTCGGTCGAATGCTGCACAAATACGGCAGCAAGTTTCAGCGCTCTTTTGAACGCAATCCCTATAGCGGCCTTCAGACAAGATTTGATTTTCAACCTGTTATGAAACCTAATGCCGGCGACCGTTTTGATATCGATCAATACGAAAATTCGTATATCCATATCCTGAAGTTCCATGATTATCAATTTCAGCCGGCGGAGGACTAGGGGATGTTAGATGTTTGATTTTTGATGTTGGATGTTTCTGGTTGAACGTGTAATGGCAGAGAACTGATAGCGGACAACCGACGACTCACAACCGATTGAAAATGAATCCGCAGCGCGAAGAAAAATTCAGGCGGGTAGCGGCGAGGCGGCAGCCTGACCTCACCGTTGTGCTCGAAAACGTTGTGGATCCTCACAACATCGGCGCCGTATTGCGCAGTTGCGACTCAGTAGGGATCAAAGAGGTTTTTGTATTGTATACAGAACCTGAGCTTCAGCAAATAGAGGCCTTGCCGCTTGGCCGGCGTACCTCGGGGGGCGCCCGCCGTTGGCTCGATGTTCACTATTATGTCGATGCGGCTGCCTGTTTTTCTCATGTGCGACAACATTACGATAAAGTATTGGGCACTTATCTCCACGAGAGCGCTTCTTCTTTATACGAGCTGGACCTGACTGCTTCTGTGGCGTTGCTGTTCGGTAATGAGCGATTGGGCATTTCACCGGAAGTTGCGGCGAGCTGTGACGGCCATTTTTTGATTCCCCAAATGGGTATGGCTGAAAGTCTGAATATATCGGTTGCCTGCGCAGTTACACTTTACGAAGCCTACCGCCAGCGGCATCTCAAAGGAATGTATGATGCTAATCTCCCCCTAAGCGAATCGGAACAGGAGGCGCTTTTTCAGGAGTACGTGCGCAAACACGAAGAAGGGATTCACCAGCGGAGTGTACTCAGAAAAAGAGAGAGTTGATTTGCTGATTTGCTGATTTGCTGATTTGCTAATTTGCTGATTTGCTGATGTGCTGATGTGCTGATAATTAAAATAATTAGCACATCAACCCATCAGCAAATCAGCACATCAACCCATCAGCACATTAACCCATCAGCACATCAAATAGCCAATACCTCCGCCATTCTCACCAGATCATTATTCAGCGGTTTATCGTTTTTAATAGCTTCGGCAAAAGGCGTATAGCTGATACTGTCGTGCACCAACCCCACCATTACATTGCTTTTGCCTTGCAGCAGCGCTTCTACTGCGGCGAATCCCAGGCGGCTGGCCAGCAGGCGGTCGAAACCGGTGGGAGAACCGCCCCGCTGCAAGTGGCCGATGATGGCGACCTTGGTATCGTAATAATCAAAGGCGTCTTTTACTTTTTGAGCAATCTGCGCCGCGCCGCCCTGCGGGTGCCCTTCGGCTACAATTACTACGCTGAATAACTTTTTCCGCTTGACGCCTTTTTTCAACAGATCGATCAACTCTTCAATACTGGTATGGATTTCAGGGATCAATACGCTGCCGGCGCCGGTGCAGATAGCAGTGCTAAGGGCAATGAACCCCGAATTTCTACCCATTACCTCTACAAAAAACAGCCGGTTGTGGGAGTCGGCCGTATCGCGGATTTTATCTACCGCCTCAATAGCCGTATTGACAGCCGTGTCAAAACCTACGGTGAAATCGGTGCCGTACAGGTCGTTGTCGATGGTGCCTGGCACGCCGATAAAAGGAATATCGTATTCTTTTGAAAAAATATCGGCGCCGGTGAATGTACCGTTGCCGCCAATAGCTATACAGGCGTCAATGTCGTAAGCCAACAGCGACTCATAGGCCATCTTACGGCCTTCGGCGGTGATAAAACGTTGGCTTCTGGCTGTTTTCAGCATCGTGCCGCCGCGGTGTATGATGTTACCCACATCGCGTACATCCAGCCGGCTTAGTTCACCGTCAATCATGCCTTCATAACCGCGCGAAATGCCGTACACGTGCAGATCGTTGTAGGCAGCGGTACGCACCACGGCTCTTATCGCGGCATTCATGCCCGGGGCGTCTCCACCGGAAGTGAAAACCGCAATGCGCTTGATTTCCCTGCTCATAATTAACTGTGGCTTTTGTTATTGTTCCTGGGTGTGAAATGACACCAACTGATCAATGGGTTTTTTAATAAAAATGCCGGGCTGTAAATCGCGCTCCTGCAAGGCTATTTTGATCAAATCCTGAAATGTGAAAGCAATTGACCCTATAAAGTGAATGGGCATGGACAAATGGCCTCTGTATTTGCGAATATGCCTGTCGATGAAATCGGCAAATGAATCGTATAGCATTTTTTGTACAAAAAAATGATCGCGGTGAGCGCCCATAAAACGCGTGAAAGAAGCCAGGTAAACATTAGGCGGCTCCGGGCCGTAAAGCCGGTCGAGGATTTCGTCTTTGCCGCCAGGCACTGCCTGTTCGAGCGCTTCTACCAGTTCTGCCGGCAATTCGCGGTAAAAATAGGCCCTGATGAGTTTTTTGGCAATGTAGGTACCGCTTCCCTCATCGCCCACCAGGTAGCCCAGGTTGGTTACATTGTCAATAACGTCGTTGCCGTCAAATAAACAAGAGTTAGACCCCGTACCCAAAATACAGGCAATACCCGGCTGATCGCCGCAGGTAGCCCTTGCAGCTCCCAACAGGTCGTGCTCAACTTCTACATCGGCATGCGAAAAAACTTGCCGCAGCGCATTCGATACAATATCCTGGCGTTTTTTATCCCAGCACCCCGAGCCATAGTAGTAGACATGCGTGGCTTCGTCCCGGTTGATTTTGCCGCCCAGCGCTTTGTCCAATTCGCGTTTGATGACCTCGGACGAATGGAACACAGGGTTAAATCCCATCGTGCCCACACTTTCGATTCCTTGCGCGCTAATCAGCTTCCAGTCTGCTTTGGTAGAACCGCTATCTGCTACGATTATCATAATCGCTTGATGTTGTTGCGCTACAAAGGTAGTGTAATTTATACACTAACTAAATACTGTGTTGCGATAATTTGTAGCTCCTGAATTGCATTTTTGCACTTATTCGAACAGGCCATAAGCGATTTACTTACCTTTGCGCCAAAGCGCGTGTCAATGAAAAATGTTGCTTCCTTACTCTGTTTTTTCCTCTTGGTAACAACTATATTATATGCCCAGGAGTTTTACCCCATCAACGCCCCCGTTGAAGTGGCCGGCGTAGAACTGGCCAACCCCTGGGCGGGAGGACTGAATTGTCCGCAGCCATCCGAGGCCGACTTTAACAACGACGGCGTCGCCGATCTTTATATTTTCGACAGGGTAGGGGATGTGCACCTCACTTTTCTGCGACAGCCAGGCGGTTATATTTTTGCTCCGGAGTACGCAGTCAATTTTCCCAAAGCCGAAAATTGGGTATTGCTGCGCGACTACGACAACGACGGCATTGCCGACCTATTTGCCTACCCTCAGGAATTACTGCCTGGAATCATGGTCTTTAAAGGCTACTACGATGCTAATAACAAGCTGGCTTTTCAGCGCGTGCATTTTGACAACTTTCTGGGCGTCGATATTCTCACCTTTCCTCTTCAGGGCGGCGGTCAGGCCCAGATTTATGTGAGCAATGTAGATTACCCGGCTATTGACGACATGGATTGCGACGGCGATCTTGATATTCTTACCTTTAACTCGGCCGGAGGTTATATCGAACTCTATGATAATCGCTCGGTAGAGTTGGGATTTGGTCGCGACAGCCTGATATTCCAACTGGTGGAACAATGCTGGGGAGGTATTTACGAAAGCGGCCTGGCGCTCAATAATCTGGTTGACCTCTCTTCTACACTGGGCAGTTGTTTTACTCCGCTGGGCGGCGGTAATATCGAGATGCGACATGCCGGCTCTACGCTGCTTACTTTTGATAAAGATGCAGATGGGGATAAAGACTTGATTCTTGGGGATTTATCTTTTGACGTCATTAATTTTCTGACAAATGGCGGTACATGTCAGGAAGCCTGGATTACGCAACAAGATCCGGTATTCCCTTCTTATAATGTAAGCGCCGGCGTAGCCACTTTTCCTGCGGCTTTTTACATGGATATTACCAACGACGGCAAGCCCGATTTGCTGGTTGCTCCTAATTCGGAAACAGCCTCTGAAGATGTCAATGCGTTTTGGCTGTACGAAAATGTCGGCGCCGGAGGACAGGTTCTGTTTGAATTCCAACAACCCGATTTCTTGATCGACGGTATGATTGACATCGGCTCCGGTGCGCGTCCCGTCTTCGTAGATTATAATGCCGACGGCCTCCAGGATATCGTGGTGGGCAGCGGTAGTCGCTACAAACCCTTTGGAGCTAAAGACCCGCGTTTATTTCTTTTTGAAAACAGAGGAACGGAAAATGCTCCCCGGTGGGTGCTGGTTGATGATGATTACCTGAGTATGAATCAATACAGCCAGGCTTCTTTCAATTTTGCCCCCTGTTTTGGCGACCTCGACGGCGACGGCGATGCTGATCTGCTGGTTGGAGAGCAAAACGGAAAGTTGTTTTACGCCCAAAATACCGCCGGTCCGGGACAGCCTTTCCAGTTCTCCAATTTTGTCTATAATTGGCAGAACATTGCCGTAGGTCAATCCAGCGTTCCATTTATTGTCGATATCAACCGCGATGGTCTTCCTGATCTGCTCATCGGCGAATACAACGGCAATATCAATTTTTTTCCCAATACCGGCACAACCGGTCAACCCGCCTTTACCGGCGATCCTTCGCAGTCGCCCAATAATTTTTTCTTCGGCTCCGTCGATACCCGTATTCAAGGGTATTCCTACGGGCATAGTTCGCCCGCCATGCTTGATTTTAATGGGCAATACAAACTTTTCGCCGGCACTACCGATGGCCGGATAGAAGTGTACAACAATATCGACGGCAACCTCGGCGGGGTATTCAGCGTAGAAACCCTTCAATTCGGCAACCTTAAAATGGGCAACCGTACCCATATCGATTTTGCAGACGTTAACAATGACGGTTGGATCGATGCGCTGGTGGGCAACTACCGCGGCGGGCTATCGCTGGTTTCAACCGATATACCCACAGGAAGCATCGTGAGCACTACCAACCCGCCGACACCCCAGCCTTTCTGGGCTTCAATCTGGCCTAACCCAATGCAAAACATGGCTACTATCGTCTTGAATGTCGATTGGAAACCCGCGTTTATTGAAATCCGCAACGTGACAGGGCTGCCCTTGCAGCGAATCCCGTGGATCGGTCCAACTACCCAGGAACTCGATCTTAGCGCATACGCGCCGGGGCTCTATTATGTGCGTTTGATTGCCGGCGCTCAGGTATTGACATTGAAAGTGGTGAAAATATAGCTGAGCAGGTTATAGTTTATCAAAAATACTTCGGGGTAAGCTTTTCATAATTATGCCGATAAGACGCCATCTTTTGGTGATGTATGAGCATTTATGCCTTTGTATTATGGCGTCATATATTTGCCGGACTGCCTTATCAACCGATGCAACCCAAAATAGGCCATCTCCTTTTGCCATATCAGTATCTACAAATCCAGGCCGTATGTCAGTTATGTAAACAGGGTAGGGTAGTCTGGCTGCTTTTTGCCGCAATCCTTCCAGGTAATTGATTTGATATGCTTTTGATGCGCTATAAGCTGGAGCAAAACGGCTGCCGCGAAGTCCTCCGACAGAGGTAATTGCAACCAAATGGCCGGATTGTTGCTGGTTAAAATAATTAAATGCCCAGTCTGCGACACAGGTAAATCCCAGTACATTGGTGTCTATCGTTCGCTTTTCAATGCTAAAATCGAGTTGGTCATTGATATCACCTGTTCCTGAACTGATAACCAAGAGGTCGAGTCCGCCGAGTTGTGTGGTCAATTCATTCAATTTGTCCACGAGGGCGCTCGTATCCGTCACGTCCATGGTTGCTGTCAGGTAGGCATTCGGGCGCTCGGCACGCAGTTCATTCAGCAAATCAGTTCGCCTGCCAGTGATTCCCACCAGGTAATTATTGTCAGCTAATATCGTGGCGAGCCCCTTGCCCAATCCTGAAGAGGCTCCTATGATAATGGCTTTTTTCATTATGCGAAGTTGAAATCACCCGCCAACAACGACAGTCCATGGCCGGACATACCATTCGGTGATCAACCCATTGATGACATAGGGATCATTTTTTGCGAAATCTTCGGCTGCTTGCGGGGTATCGCCTTTGAAAACCAGTATTGCGCCGTCGGGCGGGTCGGCCAGGGCGCCGGCCATCACCAGCGATCCGTTTTCAGCGGCCTCCTGTGCCAATCTCAAATGTTCGGGGCGAAGCGGCGTTCGCCTTTCCATATAATCGTCGGCGGTTTTGTAGAAGAGAATATAGTACATGATGGAAATGTTTTTTGCTCTTTTCTCACTCCCTCGGCCCAAATAACAAACTCCCGATCCGCACCATGGTGGTTCCTACCTCCAGCGCAATGCGGTAGTCGCCCGACATGCCCATTGAAATCTCACAGAAACGGTCGTCACGGGCAAAAAAGGAGGTCTTTAACGCATTGAAAATGGCTTTGAGGCGCTCAAATTCTTTTTTTACCTGGGTTGTGTCATCGGTAAAAGAAGCCATACCCATTACGCCGGCGATTAGTATGTGGCGGAGTTGCGGGAAAGCGGAATCGGATAGGATAGCCCGGGCGTCTTCCAGGGTGAGGCCGTATTTGGTTTCTTCCTGTGCGATTCGGCATTCCAGCAGACAAGGAATAACCCGGTTGTGTTTAGAGGCTTGTTTGTCAATTTCCTGCAACAACTTCAGGCTATCCACCGATTCGATCATATGCACAAAGGGGGCAATGTACTTGACCTTGTTGGTCTGTAAATGACCGATGAAGTGCCACTCGATGTCAGTGGGAAGTTTAGGTTGTTTTTCTACCAGTTCCTGCACCCAGTTTTCGCCAAAAGCGCGTTGCCCCTGGCGGTAGAGTCCCATAATGGCTTCTTCGCCATGCGTTTTTGATACGGCTACCAGCCTGGCGCCATGAGCATGGAGTTCTTCGAGTAGTTGGGAGAGGGATGTGGTTGCCATGTGTGATAGAGGTTCGACTGTGCGACTATGCTAAAACAGCCCGTGCAATTCCGCGCTGACCAGGTTGATCACGTTGCCCAGGTCTTCGGGATTTTGCTTGAAATCAATATCGTCTGCATTAATAATTAACAACCGGCCCTCTTTGTAAGTTTCAATCCAGGCTTCATAGCGTTCATTAAGGCGTTTGAGGTAGTCCAGGCTCATATTGCCTTCGTATTCGCGGCCGCGTGCCTGGATATGGGCTACCAGTGTCGGGATATTGGCGCGCAGGTAGATCAGCAGGTCGGGCGGTTGGATTTGCGACGACATCGTTTTGAACAAATCGAAGTAGTTTTGGAAGTCGCGAGTAGACATCAGCCCCATATCGTGCAGGTTGGGAGCGAAGATGTAGGCGTCCTCGTAAATTGTGCGGTCTTGTACCACTGTGGTATCGCCCTGCAGGATTTTAAGGATCTGCTGGTAGCGGTTATTGAGAAAATAAATTTGCAGATTGAAAGACCAGCGCCGCATATCGAGGTAAAAATCGCTCAGATAGGGGTTATTCTCTGTCGATTCGTAGTGCACATCCCAGTTGAAATGCTTGCCGAGTTGCGTACAGAGTGTAGTTTTGCCTGCGCCGATATTGCCGGCAATGGCCACGTGTTTGATCTTGGGTGCTTGAGTTTGCTCCATAGTATTTACTTTGTCGCGCTTTTCTGTACGACTTACCCCGGCGAAAATAACACGCTATTTTTTAATGAGCAAAACAAATGACCAAGGTTTGAACACTTCTTTTTTGAAAAACCTTTCGTTAGGGCTACCTTTGGCGTTCGGCAGTCGACCTCTGCCGATAGCATATAACCGCCATTTGACGATAAAAACCGGTCAAACTTCTATAAATATTGTTATGAAGATAGATCAGCAATTAATTTCGAGGCTCGAGCAGTTGACCAGGCTGGAACTTACCGAAGCCGAAAAACAACGCCTGGAAGGCGATTTGAATAACATCCTGGCTATGGTTGAACGGCTGCAATCGCTCGATACCGCCGGGGTAGAGCCCCTGGCTTACATCAATGACGAAGAAGAAAACCGCTGGCGAGAAGACGAAGTAGCCAACCAGGCGAGTCGCGAAGAGGCTTTGAAAAATGCCCCCGATAGCGATGATACCTACTTCCGGACGCCCAAGGTTATCGATTTATAAGTGTCATAATAACTTAAGATGCAACAACCAATTATCTCAACCCGTCAGCTTCGCAAGATCTATATCATGGGCGCCACGCAGGTTAACGCACTGCAGTCTGTGGATATTGATATTCTTAAAAATGAATACGTAGCATTGATGGGGCCCTCTGGTTCCGGAAAATCTACCTTAATGAACCTGCTTGGTTGTCTTGATTCGCCTTCCAGCGGCGAATATTGGCTCAACGGCACCAATGTGAGCACCATGACCGACGGCGAACTCGCAGAGGTGAGAAACAAAGAGATCGGTTTTGTATTCCAGACTTTCAACCTGCTACCCCGTCTTTCTGCGCTCGAAAACGTTGCGCTTCCGCTGGTATACGCAGGCATGAGCAGACACGACCGCCTGGAGCGTGCCCGCGAGGTAATGAACGCTGTGGGACTTGGCGACCGGGTGGACCACAAACCCAACGAGTTGTCGGGCGGACAACGCCAGCGCGTGGCCATCGCCAGAGCCCTGGTCAATAACCCGTCGATAATCCTGGCCGATGAACCTACAGGTAACCTTGACACGAAGACTTCGCACGAAATTATGGGCATTTTTGAGGAGATACACCAGCAAGGCAATACGATAATATTGGTGACCCACGAAGCTGATATCGCCCAGCATGCCCATCGCATTGTGCGATTGCGCGACGGGCTTATCGAAACCGACATGCGCAATGAACATATTGTGAGTATGCTCAATCCTGCATAAATCGCTATGGCTTTCCGCATATACACGAAAACAGGCGACAAGGGGGAAACTTCGCTATTTGGCGGTAAACGCCTCCCCAAAAGCCATTTGCGCATCGATACGTACGGCACTGTTGATGAACTTAACTCGTTTATTGGCGTTGTGCGCGACAGTACCGGCGATGAAGGTATCCGGGCGATACTCAAAGACATCCAGGACCGCCTCTTTACTTTGGGAGCTAATCTGGCCAGCGACCCCGAAAAGCCCCTCGCTACGCCCGATATCCTCGATAGCGATATTGAAGCGTTGGAGAAAGCCATTGATACAATGACAGCAGATTTGCCGCCGCTGAAAAATTTTATTCTCCCCGGCGGTCATACCACTGTATCTTTTTGCCACGTTGCCCGCTGTGTATGCCGCCGTGCGGAAAGATTGGCAGTGGCGTTAATGCACGAAGAACCGGTAGACGAACAGATCATTCGCTATTTGAACAGGTTATCCGATTATTTATTCGTTTTAGCCCGGCAGTTGTCACAAAACCTCGGTGTTGAAGAGGTAATCTGGCAACCGCGCCAGTCGGGCCAATAGTACTAATGCCATGAAAATCATTTTACGCACTATAAGCGAAAGCATCAGCCAGGCTTTCGGCCAATTGCGCGCAAACAAGCTGCGCAGCTTTTTGTCGCTGTTGGGAATCTCCATCGGCATCTTCTGTATCATCGGCGTATTGTCAGCCGTTGATTCTCTCGAAGACAACGTGCGTGGCAGCCTGGAAAAACTGGGTAACGATGTCATTTATGTGAAAAAATGGCCTTGGGCCGACCTTAGCGACAGCTGGTGGGATTACATCAAACGCCCTAACCCCGATCACTCAGATTACGAGGTGATTGCCGAGAAGTCAAGATACGCCGAACTCGCTTCTTACCATGTCGTCATCGGATTTAAAACCCTGAAATATAAATCCAACAGCGTTGAAAATGCAGTATTGATCGGATGCTCTGAGAATTTCTCGGAGATGTTTAAGGTTGAATACGACAAAGGCCGTTATTTTTCGCCGATAGAATACCATTACGGCAGCCCCAAGGCTATTTTAGGATATAAAGTAATGGAGGAATTGTTCGGCTCGCTTGAACCGATCGGAAAAACTATCAAGCTGGCCGGAAGGAACTATGAGGTCATCGGCGTCATTGAAAAAGCCGGCAATGATCTGCTCAACCCCCTCGATTTTGACGATTGCATTTTGGTATCATACCCCAACGCCCGCACCCTGGCAAACCTCAAGGCTACTCAGATATTCGATACTTCTGTGACGGTCAAAGCGGCCAACAATGTGCCGCTTAGCCAACTAAAGGATGAAGTGAAGGGGATTTTGCGAGCCCACCACCGCTTGCGTCCCAGAGAAACTGACGACTTTTCACTCAACGAGCTATCGATGATTTCCAGTTTTTTCGATTCGTTTTTTAACGTGTTGAACTTGTTGGGGATTGTCATCGGCGCTTTTGCGATGCTGGTGGGAGGCGTAAGCGTAGCCAATATTATGTTCGTTTCAGTTAAAGAAAGAACCAATATTATCGGCGTGAAAAAAGCGCTTGGCGCCAAGCGCTACATTATTTTGATGGAATTTCTCATCGAATCCATTATACTTTGTATTATCGGCGGTATTATGGGCCTGTTGCTGGTGCATTTTATCACCAAAATATTGACGGCAGCTATCGATTTTAATCTTTATCTCGATTTCGGCAATATTATGCTAGGCCTGATTTGCTCGATTTCTATAGGAGTGATTGCCGGGTTTATCCCCGCGGTGCAGGCCTCCAAACTGGATCCAGTTGTGGCTATGAGGCAGGGTGCGTAATGGATATGCGCTACTTTAGAAACACGGCATAATGGCCCGGCGTCTGAATCTGCACATCAATGTCTTCCTGGAGCGTAGTGGCCAGTGAAAGCCCGACATAGTCAACTTTTACAGGAAAGGATTTATGCTTTCGGTCTACTAGTACAGCTACTTCAACTTTGCGGGGAAGCACCTCCATAAGCGGTTTGCACGCGTAAAAGATAGTGCGGCCGGTATTGGCTACATCGTCTACCACGATCACTGTTTTGCCTTCAAAAGCGGATAGCGGCAACGCTGTCTGTATTGGCGAGCTAAGCGGCTGGGCAGGATTGAGGCGAATGCGCGTGAGCTGCAAGGAGATTTTTGTAAGTGGGCGCAGTTCCTGTACCAGGATTTCAGCAAATCCATAGCCGTTATTGTTGATTCCGGCAAAAATCAATTCTTGTTCGCCATCGTTGTTTTCCAATATTTCGATGGCCAGCCTTTTTATTTTTTGTACGACTTGTCGATGATTAAGTAGCTCCATGATGGCAAAGGTAAGCATGAAATGCCATAAATTATTAACTTGGCAGCCAAATAGGACGTATGATACAGCAATTGCTTTTTATTGTTGTAGCCGGGGCGGCTTTTTATCTCGCTTTCAGGCAATTCAGCCGGGTTCGGCGCAATATTTTACTGGGCAGAGATACAATACTGCCCGGCAATAACGCCCAACGACTACGCAATGTGTTGTTGGTTGCCTTTGGGCAGCAGAAGATGTTCAAAAACTGGCTGCCGGCCGTTTTTCATTTGTTTATCTATGTAGCTTTTGTAATCACGCAGATAGAACTCATAGAAATCTTTGTAGATGGTATTTTCGGCGTGCATCGCTTTTTTGCCCCAATGCTGCAAGGTTTTTACACATTTGTGATCAGTTTTATCGAAATATTGTCGCTGTTGGCTTTTGTCGCCACCGTCATTTTTCTGTTTCGCCGCAATGTGCTCAATGTGGCGCGTTTCCAGAAGCCCGAACTCAAGGGCTGGCCTGCCCGCGACGCCAATCTCATCTTGTTAGGAGAAATCATCTTGCTGGTGGGTATATTTAGTATGAACGGAGCTGATTATCTGCTTCAGCACCTTGACCCCGCTCATTATCCAAGTACCGGCAAACTGGCGGTAAGCAGTTGGCTGGGGCCGGCGTTGTTTGGCGGGCTTGAACACGACACTATCGTAGCGGTGGAGCGCTTCGGCTGGTGGCTGCATACTTTGACGGTACTTGGCTTTTTGGTGTATTTGCCTTATTCAAAACACCTACACATCCTGTTGGCGTTTCCCAATACCTACTACGCTCCGCAACAGCCGCGCGGCGAGATGGAAAATATGCCCGCAGTGATGAACGAAGTAAAGAGCATGATGGGACTGGGGCCGGAAACACCCCCCAGCGATGAAATGCCGGTATTTGGCGCCGCTGACGTGACCCAGCTCTCCTGGAAAAACCTGCTGGATGCCTATACCTGCACGGAATGCGGCCGCTGTACGGCGGCCTGCCCGGCTAACCTGACCGGCAAAAAACTGTCGCCCCGCAAAATAATGATGGATGTGCGCGACAGGATGGAAGAAATCGGCAAAAACCTGGATAGCGGCAAGGCCGCTTCTATTACCGAATATCAGGATGGGAAAAATCTGTTTGACTATATCAGCCGCGAGGAAATTCACGCCTGCACTACCTGCAACGCCTGTGTAGAAGCCTGCCCGGTGATGATCAATCCGCTCGATATCATCCTTCAATTGCGGCGCTACGAAATCCTGACCGAGTCAAGCGGCCCTCAAGAGTGGCTGCCGATGTTTAATAGTTTAGAAAACAGTGGTTCCGCCTGGGCGATGAGCGTTGAGCGCGACCAGTGGGCAAAAAATTGATTTGTATGAGCCAATTTCCAATTCGCACGATGGCCGATATGGCGGCAGCAGGAGAAACGCCTGATATTGTTTTCTGGGTGGGCTGCGCCGGCAGCTATGATGCCCGTGCACAGAAAGTGACGCTGGCCTTTTGTAAGATTCTACACGAAGCGGGTATTTCTTTTGCCATACTGGGTAGTGAAGAACGCTGTACGGGCGATCCTGCGCGTCGCGCCGGCAACGAATTTATTTTTCAAATGCTGGCCCTCCAAAATGTTGAAACCCTTAATATGTATGGGGTTAAAAAAATCGTTACCGCCTGCCCGCATTGCTTTAATACCCTCAAAAATGAATACCCTGCGCTGGGCGGCAATTACGATGTGGTACACCATACCCAGCTATTACAGCAACTAATGGGAGAAGGCCGCATCAAAATGAAGGAAGGCGGCGTTTTTAAAGGCAAACGCATCACCTATCACGATTCCTGCTATATGGGCAGGGTCAACGGCGTATATGAAGCGCCCCGGGCCGTCCTCGAAGCGCTTGACGCCGACCTGGCAGAAATGAAACGCAGCCGTGCCAATGGCCTCTGCTGCGGCGCCGGCGGCGCGCAAATGTGGAAAGAAGACGAACCCGGCGAAAAACGCATCAGCATCGAAAGGGCCGAAGAAGCCCTGGCAACCGGCGCTCAGGTAATAGCGGTAAATTGCCCTTTTTGTCTGACTATGATGACCGACGGGGTCAAAGCCAAAGACAAACAAGATGAGGTGATGGTGTACGATCTTTCAGAATTGATATTGCAATCGGCTAATATTGAATAATTTATAATATGTCTAATGCTATTGATGTCATGGATCCGCAACAAACGCGCGTGTGGGTCTATCAAGCCAACCAACCTTTTTCGTCGCAAGACATACCCGAAATACGCCGGCAATTGAACGACTTTGCCCGGCAATGGGTTAGCCACAACCGCCGGCTATTAGCCGCAGGAGAGGTGCTCCACGATCGCTTTGTGGTGTTGATGGCCGACGAAAGCCACGTGGATGCCGGCGGCTGCTCTATTGACCGGTCGGTGACATTTCTGAAAGGGTTGCAGGCAGCTTACGGCGTCGATCTGTTTGATCGCATGCGATTTTCTTATCTGGACAAAAACGGCGATGTTCATACCGTAGACCGGCCCACATTTGCCCGTTTGTATGCCGAAGGCTTTATTGACGACCAGACGCCGGTTTTTGATACCTTGGTAGCCAACAAAGCCGATTTTGACAGGGCTTTCGTTAAACCCCTTGCCCAAAGTTGGCACAAAAGAATGGTTTGATAGCTTTTTATCGGTTGTTCTGCCGCACTCATATAATTTACTTGACTCAAGTGGCGATATGGCCTAACTTGCAAGTATAAATGGCTGTATCATGATAGGCAAAGTAAAACAATGGCTGGGCATCGAAGGCGTCAAACTGGAATTGATGCTCCCCGAAGAAGTGTATGAGAAAAGCGGGTTTGTAGTGGGCAAAATTCTGCTGCAATCGATGAATGCCCAAACTGTATCGAGTATCAAACTAGTACTCATTGAACGTTATACCCGCGGTCGTGGCGCCGAAAAACTTATCGACGAATACGAGATTGGCTCCACCCTGATCAATCGCACTATTGAAATTCCGATGAACGGCGCGGTAGAAATTGATTTTCAACTGCCGTTTAAGCTGGCAAAATCCAATATCGAGCAGTTCGGAAGCCGGAATATGCTCTTCGGAGGTATTGCCGCCGCCGCTAAAATGATCAATAATGTCAAGTCGGAGTATCGCGTAGAGGCAGAAGCTGTCGTGAAGGGCGTGGCGCTTAATCCATTTGATAAAAAAAGCCTCGTGATTAAAAGTTGATATAAATGCTGATATTCATATGAAAAGCCCCGCACCCCATTCTGGCGTGCGGGGCTTTCCCCTTTCTATTACTAATTGATTAAGCGTCTATTGTCCGCCGCCGTGCCCATGGCCATGTCCATGACCGCCACCGGGACCTCCGCCATGACCGCCGCCGCCGTGGCCGCCTCCATCTTCATTATCGTCATCGTCATCATCGCCGCCGCCGTTGCCGGGGCCTCCGTGGCCTCCGCCGGATGGCAGGGTAACTTCTTCTACGAAATTGCCATTGGCGTCAAATACAACACCAACGTGGTTACTCAAGATAACCAGTGTTGTGCCGTCGGGGCGAAGTATTGCCTTAACTACCGTTACTGAGTCCGGGTAATTGGTTGTCAGATAATCCGTGATGGTTGAAGCAAGCGAATCCACAGGGATCAGCGTGCCGTGGTGGTGACCGCCGCCGCCTTGTCCGCCGTGATGGTGGCCGGTAAGCGTAACTTCTTCAACAAAATTGCCGTTGGCGTCAAATACTACCGCAACGTGGTTGCTAAGTACTACGATGTAATTGCCTTCATCGGTGAGAAACGCGCGATGAATCTCGATGGAATCGGCGTAGTTGGCGTTGATGTAATCGAGAATCACCGAAGGAAGGGAATCTACGCTGATAGCATCACCATTGTGATGACCGCCGCGACTTTCCAGGCTGATCGTGTCCAGATCATTGTCTGACGTAACATCTTCTTTGGTGCAAGAACTTGCCACGATGGCTAGTGCCAGCACAACGGCGGGCAGCCATTTAATCAAAGCTATTTTCATGCTGTGACTGAATTGATTGAAGTGAAAAAATGTTTAAAAAACCGGTTTTCTGCTGGCCAGGCAGAAACTACATGTATTTACATAGGTTGGTTTTTATGGAGAAGGGTTGCATGTTTTTTAAAAAAAATAAATATATTAAAATCTGTAATTCAAGCCAATATTCATGCCGACAGTCTGATAGGATGGGGTAGGGGCTACCTTGTTGTCCTGGAGTGCCAGCGAAGTGCTGAAGGTAGGTTCGGCTATAAGGCTGAGCTGGTTGTTTAGCCTGTATTCTACGCCTGCGGCAAGCAGCGCATCCAGGCCAAATCGCTGAGCGCTTTCTTTTTGGGCAATAGGTTCGTCTTGATTGGAGCGTTTGAAGCGGTCGCCAGCCGCGGAAATTCCAGTCACTTCGAGTTCATTTCGTAAGAATATATTGCCCACCAGACCGCCTTTCACAGAAAAACTGAAACGGCCATTATCCGCATGTGCTGCCAGGAGCAAAGGGATTCTTAGCGTTTTCACAGTTTCGCGGGTTGTAAGTTTTAAATCCAGCGGTTCGTTTTCGGGGTAGGTAGCATTGGTATCCACCTGAGCCATACGCAGGTTGATATCCATAGCGCCGGCGTAACTGTTGAGCGTATAGTTAAAATCGTATTCGTCGTGGCCGTGCGAAGGGCCGCCAGGTCCGCCAGGTCCGCCATGGCCATGCGTCGGCCTCCCGTCCCTGATTTTGAGATCGGGCTGGTGCTCGGCGATTCGATTAAATTGTTGGTAGCCGAGGCCGGTTTCCAGCTTGAAATGCGGCGCTATGGCTTTGCCGGCTTTCAGCCAATAGTCGGTTACGGTATGATTTATTTTGCTTCGACTGCTTACTACCCGGTGCTGATTGTGATGATTATCATCCGGCTCCGGGAATGGCTTATTATTATTCAATTTTTCCGTCATGACCGAAACGGTAGAGTGTACGCCGGTATACCATGAGGCTTTTTTCACCGGTTTGATAGGGTTCACAGGCTGAACGATTAGTACATTGGGTTCATATGACGAACCGGGGAATGCCGTTAGCGGCAAGTAGGGTAGCGGGAAGAGGGGAAGACTTCGCTCCGTCCTCACCGCATTAACGGCAGACGCTGACGCCAGGGGCTGCAGAATGCCGTCTGTTGGTACTTGCTCTATACCTGAAGTTTTGGTTGTAAAAGCCAATGTTGAGGCATGTTTATTAACCGATAGCTCTTTTTGACGTTGTGCGACAATCTTATTTCCGGTTGCCTGCTGGAGATTGTCGACTGCGGGATTTTGCTCAAAAGCAGGATTTGCGGGTACCGGTTGCCGGTTTCCCATTTCCTCCAATAACGCCTTTTGATCAGCGACGAGCGCTTTGATTTGTCGGGTAAAATGGACATATTGAATCGTCAATGCGCTTGACAGTATCAAAACAACAGCAGCAGCGGTTAATTGCCAACCGAAACGACGCAGCCAAAACACGCCGGCAACCGGTTGTCCGGGTATTTGACCGCTCAATTTATCCCAAAACAAAGGCGACGGGTCCTCTTCGTATTGTTCAAATGAACGCCGGATAAATTCGTCGAGATTATCTTTATGTGTATGCTCTTCCATCATAATCAACTCGTTAAGCTCTTCGCGAGCATTTTTCTCATGTATGCTTTAGCTCTTAAGAACTGGGTTTTGGAGGTGCTGACCGAGATATCCAGAATTTCAGCAATTTCAACATGGGTATAACCTTCCATGACGTATAAATTGAAGATGGTTCGGAATCCATCGGGCATTTGTTGCAGTATGCGGATCAGGTTTTTTGCCATGGGCTCTTCTCCTGGTGGAAGGCAGATTTCAGCATCGTCTGCTATTTCATAGTTGTCAAAGTCGACAGTGATTACAAGTCTCTGTTGTTTTTTCAGGAATTGAAGCGCAACGTTGACAATCACTTTTCTGACCCATCCCTCCAGGCTGCCTGCTCCCGAGTATTGGTGCAAATCCTGAAAAACCTTAATAAATCCTTCCTGAAGCATATCTTCGGCGTCTTCCCTGTTTTTGGCATAGCGCAGGCATACCACAAACATCTTGCCCTTAAAGCTGTCGTAAAACGCTTTTTGGGCAAGCCGTTCTCCCCGGATTGAAGCCTTCAATATGTCTTCTGTCATGTGTGTTATTTCACTGCTTGCAACATGGGGATAGGTAGTATTTCAGGAAAAGGGTTGCACAGCGGATGGAGTTTTTTTAAGGCGCAGCCTTTTTTTTCAGCCAGATTGGGACTATTTTCGGCTCGGAACTATTGTGCAAGAAGAGCTGCCCGGCAAAACCGCCGGTTTCTTTTTGGAGTAAAATAGGCAAAATACCTTCCTGGGAGATAATTTTTCCTTCCAGTATTTGCCCATGCCAGTGAAGCGCTTTAATAGGTAGCCTGGGGGCGTTTGGGCCTGGCGCCGATGTAATTGCGCCGTGCAGTTGCTGGTCGCCATTAGTGAAAATTGCGATTTCGCCTCTGGGCGCGGTTGTCGTATCATCCAGAATATAGTCGTACATGCCTGCAATCGCAAGGCTGTCTTCGGGCGTCAGTGGAGCTTCCTGCTGCAGGAGTACGTCGATCAGGCTGCCTGCAAATCCTTCAATAAGGATGGGCTGGCTGGTTGTATTCGATAAAACGGCAATGCTAAGCCCTTCGTCGGGGTATACCATGAGCACCGAGCGGCCGCCGGTCTGACTGCCGTTGTGGAAAAATACGCGGCGATTCCAGGAATCATTGGCGATAATCCAGCCCAGGCCTATGCCCAGCGTGTCGCCTTTATTCGTTTTTGTGCGTGTAAATAGCGCTTCAAAGCCTTTTTCTGATAAAAAGGATTTTCGAAGGTGATGTTGACCGAATTTGACCAGATCGAGCGTATTGGACAAGTACCCGCCGCCGGGCCATTTATAGCTTGGCCGCAGGGTTTTTTGCCGCACAGCCTTGCGGTTTTTGTTGATGCTGTACAACTGCGATTCATTGGTGATGATAGAATCGGGGTGATTTGGCTCGGTATGGCACATGTCCAGCGCCTCCAGCATGTTTTGCATGCTTTTTGTAAAAGGCATACCCGATGCCGCTTCCATAACCACTCCCAGCAAAGTGTAGCCGAAACTCGTGTAGTTGTATTTTTCACCGGGCGGCGCCACCAGCGGGTCGTTGATAAATATATCCAGCGCGCTGTTAAGGGTTGGATAACGCTTGCTGTCGATATTTTTCAAACGAAAATCGCTATCCTGGTAATGCCTGATACCTGCCGTATGACTGGCCAGCATTCGGGTAGTAATAATATCGCCGTAAGGCGCCGGTTTTTTCAAATAAGTGTTGATGGGCTTATCAAGATCGATAATACCTTTATCTACCATGACCGCCAATAGCGAGCCGGTGAGTATTTTAGACACGCTGGCAATGCGAAAGCGGGTAAACGGATTAATCCTTTCGCCTTTATCTTTATCGGCATAGCCGAATTCTCCGGAGTATAAAAGCTCATAACGATCGGCAATGGCTACCGACATACCTACGGTGCCCGACAACTGGAGGTAGTCGTTGATCATACTGTCCAGTATCTCTTTTTTCGGTTTCATCTCATTAGACGAATATAATTGGGCGAATGCTACACACGACATAGCCAGCGCGCCCAATGCTAAAATCAATCGCTTATGCATGTTACATGGAATTGCGTGACAAAAATAAGCGGTATATTTAATAATTTCGCAGCCAACAAATAAAACCGGGAATTATGAAAAATATTACTGTCATAGGCGCGGGCACCATGGGCAACGGCATAGCCCATGTTTTTGCCATGAACGGATTTGAGGTGGCCTTGGTCGACGTTTCGCCTGCCGCCCTGGAAAAGGCCTTATCGACTATCGGGGCCAACCTGGATCGCATGATCAAAAAGGAAGCTATTACTGAAAAAGATAAAGCGGATACATTGGCGCGAATTACTGCGATTTCCGATTTGCAAAAAGGAGTTGCCCACGCCGACCTGGTCGTGGAGGCCGCTACGGAGAACCAGGATCTCAAACTCCGTATTTTCAGCCAGATGGATGAGTATGCACCTGCCGCTGCTATTTTAGCTACCAACACGTCTTCTATTTCGATTACTAAAATTGCGGCAGCTACCAAACGCCCCGGACAAGTAATCGGTATGCATTTTATGAACCCGGTGCCGGTGATGAAGCTGGTAGAAGTAATCAGGGGTTACGCAACTACTGATGATGTTGCCGCTCAGATCATGGAATTGTCGCGCAAGCTGGGCAAATCGCCTGTTGAAGTGAATGACTATCCCGGGTTTGTGGCCAATCGCATTCTAATGCCTATGATCAATGAAGCCATAATTACGCTGCATGAAGGCGTGGCGGGGGTAGAAGAGATCGATACCGTCATGAAGCTGGGCATGGCGCATCCTATGGGGCCGCTGCAATTGGCTGATTTTATCGGACTAGATGTTTGCCTGTCTATTTTGAATGTGCTATACCAGGGCTTTGGTCAGCCGAAATACGCGCCCTGCCCGTTGTTGGTCAATATGGTAACTGCCGGCAAATTGGGCGCAAAATCAGGCGAGGGATTTTACATATACACCCCGGGCAGTAAAGAATTGGTTGTGGCGCCTAATTTCCGAAAGCGCTAAAAGCTGCCGGTCTATTCGTCGAAGTCATCGTAGGAGTAGTATTCTGATTTGAACTCGTCGATTTCGCGGCGTTCTTTTTTCGTTGGGCGGCCTGCGCCTTTGTCGCGCCGCTCTACGCCGCTTTTGCCGATATACCAGGCGTTGTATTTATTGCGTTCTTCTTCCGGGGTGAGATCGAGATAGCAAGTTTGAGCAATAGGGGCGCCCACGCGGTTTTGAATAGCTTTGAGCACCTTGAACTGGAGGTCAAACCCGTTTTTGCGCACGCCGACGAGGTCGTTCTCCTGGATGACTTGCGCCGGTTTGACTACCAGCCCGTTGAGTTTTACTTTGCCTTCTTTGCAGGCCTCGGTAGCCAGCGTTCGCGATTTAAAGACGCGGACGCTCCACAGCCACTTGTCAATTCTGAGTTTGTCGCCCATAAAAGACGGATTACCTGGAAATCCTGGGATATTTCATGTTGAGACTTTCCAGGGCCTCTACCAGTGTTTTTGATACAATATAGTCGCGATACCAGCGCTCGTCAACAGGAACGATAGTCCACGGTATAGCGCTTTTATTGATGGCATCTTCATAGCAACGCATGTAATCATCCCAAAGTTCCCGTTCCTTCCAGTCATTGGCATTGTGCTTCCAGTTTTTTTCCGGGTCGTCTAGGCGCTCCTGGAGCTCCAGCGCCTGCTGGGCTTTGGAGAGGTGCAGGTAAAATTTGATGACGAGCGTATGGTTGTCAAAAGTCAGGAGTTGTTCAAACGCGTTGATGGCCGCCATACGTTGGTTGACTCGATCCTCGTCAATCCATTTGTGAACCCGCTGAATGAGGATATCTTCGTAGTGCGAGCGGTTGAATATTTTGATATGGCCGCGTTGGGGGGCCTGTTTGTGTACACGCCACAGAAAATCGTGGGCGAATTCTTCGTCGGTAGGTTTTTTGAAGGAATACGTACTGATACCGTCGGGGTGGCATTCCTTGAATACCTTTTTGACGGCGCCGTCTTTGCCGCTGCCGTCCATACCCTGAAAAACAACCAGCACAGCATGTTTTTGCTCGGCGCGAAGTACTTTTTGCAAATCGCCCAACCGGTCAACGTATTTGTCGGTGGCCTTTTCAATGTCGTCTTTGTCGACTGAATCGGGGGGAAGGGTAGAAATAGCGGATAAATTAATCATATACATAGGCGTTGACAGGGTTTGACAATCAGGCGTTCATCCTGCTGCGTTTTACCAGGTAGGCTTGCAGCACTTGCTGAAATCCTTTGTTGATGTCGGCCTCAACAAAATCAATACGGTATTGAAGGCATTTGTATTTGAGTTGTTCGGTGTATTTGGCTACTTGCTCGCGGTAATAGCTTTTTACCTGATTGGGTTGCAACCTGACCCGCTCGCCCGACTCCATGTCGATAAACAAATACGGGCGATTATCGTATTCAAAATCGAGTTCTTTCGATTTGTCAACCACGTGGAATAAAACAACTTCGTGTTTGTTGTGTTTGAGGTGCTGCAAAGCAGAGAACAATTGCTCGTTGTCTTCAGATGATTCAAACATATCGCTGAAGATGATCACCAGCGAGCGTTTGTGAATACTGTCGGCTATTTGATGCAGGGCTTTTGCAGCGGCGGTGGGCCGGTCCAGTTGGGATTTTTGTACCATCTGCTCCAGGTAGTTGAGCATCAACTGATAGTGAGCCGTGTTGGTTTTACAGCGGGTATGGGTATACACTTCTTCGTCAAACAGACTGAGTCCAAATGCATCGCGCTGTTTGAGGAACAGGTTCATGAGCGAAGCGCCGGCTAGTGCGGCAAACCGGATTTTATTGATATATGCCGGACTTTTATCGTTAACCTCTGGAAAATACATAGAGGAAGAGGAGTCTATTACGATTTGGCATCGCAAGTTGGTTTCTTCCTCAAATCTTTTGGTGAATAATTTATCGGTGCGAGCGTATACTTTCCAGTCGATGTTTTTGGTGCTTTCCCCTGCGTTGTAAAGCCTGTGCTCTGCGAATTCTACCGAAAAGCCGTGAAAGGGGCTTTTATGCAGCCCGATAATAAAGCCTTCTACCACTTGCCGGGCCAGCAATTCGAGGTTGCCAAAACTGCGAAGCGATTGTTGCTCAATGGTTCTGTTCATGGAGAAAACCTATATGGATAAATAAAATGAACCCTTATCGAACCTTTCGGCGCAATAAGGGCTCAATTTAACAGCTTTTCGCAATCGCATCAAAGATGCGCTTCGATTTTATTTGAAAGCACTTGTTTGGAAGTGGTGCCCACGTGTTTGTCGACTATCTCGCCGTTCTTCAAAATGAGAATGGTAGGTATGCTGCGAATACCGTATTTCATGGATACTTCGGGATTGCTGTCAACGTCAACTTTGCCGATGAGCGCTTTGCCGTCGTATTCCTTGGCCAGTTCTTCAATAATGGGGGCAATCATACGGCAGGGGCCGCACCATTCTGCCCAAAAATCAATAACGGTGACTCCTTCGCGGTCTAATACCTGCTCTTTGAAATTTGAATCCGTTAGTTGGTAAGCCATTGCTTAATTGTTTTATTTAAATTTGATTGTTTTGTCGTTAAAACATCATTGAGGCGAATTGGGTTGCAAAGATAAGACTCGATCGCAATTTCTTGTCCGCATCGAGACATTATTCTGACGATGAGTTAACTTCGCCGTCACATAAAACACTGGAGGATCTCAGCACTATTATTGTGTATTTCCTGAAAATCCATAAATTCCCTGTATAACATGACGAAAGGCCGCTTGGTTTGGATTATACTGGCTGTTTTTACACTTTTTTTGCGCTGGGCTTTGTCCGGACACCCACATTGGATTGAGGCGGTCTATAGCAGGGGGCTCTTTTCGTGGATACGGCCGGCCATTGATTACTCGCTGGGTTGGTTTCCCTTTCCCTGGATCTATCTTTTCATACTGATCGTTTTGGGCTACTCTGCCTGGGCCGGAAGGCGTATTGTGCTGGCTCTGTCTGGTTGGTCATCCAGGTGGTGGCGCCTGGGTTGGCTTTTCTCGGCTGTCATTTCTTATATTATAGTTTCGTTTATGTGGCTTTGGGGCTTCAACTATGGCCGAATTCCCGTAGAACGTCAATTAGGGTTGGAGTTGAAACAACCGGCTTACGACGCTATCAGACAGGCGCTTGATGAAGAAACCGCGGCTATTATCTCCTTGCGGGCCCAAATCCCGGGCGCAACCAGTCGAGCATTGGAATTAAGTTTGTCGAAAAGTGCTTTGGAAAATCAATTGCGCAAGGAACTGACCCGGGTGTTGAAACAAAACGGCTATCCCGCCACGGGACGCATGCGCGTGTTTAACCTTTTGCCAAAAGGTATTTTTCTGCGATTTAGTTCTGCCGGGCTGTATTTTCCATTTACCGGACAGGGGCACATTGACGCCGGTCTTCACAGCCTGCAATGGCCGCACACCATGGCCCACGAGATGGCGCACGGCTATGGTATTGCCGAAGAAGGCGCCTGTAATTTCTGGGCTTACCTGGCCTGCCGGCAGTCTGCCGTTCCCGCCATTGCATACATGGGGCGCCTTTCTTATTGGCGTTCGTTGGCTATTTATTTTAAAATAAAAGAGCCGGAAGCTTATGCCCGTTTCAGGGCGGCATTGCCTCCCGGCGTGATTGCAGACCTGGAAGCTATCAATAAAAACTTGCTGGCCTATCCCGATATTGCGCCCCGCATACGCGACCATACTTATGACGCCTACCTCAAATCGCAGGGGCTGCACGATGGCATGGCCAATTACGACAAAGACATACTTTTGATTGAGGCCTGGAAAAAGAAAAATCAAAATGCCTGTCAATAATATTTGTACAACAACAATGTTGTGCTAATTTTATCGCCCTAAGCTAAATGACTGAGCTATGCAAAGAATAGCCCTGCTTGCCTTGTTGATTTTCGCTTGTATCTCAATGCAAGCGCAAACTCCCCGGTCTAATGTGTTTTTGTTTGATGTCAGAAAAGCGTCAGACACGCTCTACAAACTCACAAAACCGCGCTTCCTGACGGCCTTCAACGCCAGGGGATACAATAACCAACCTGCCTTTTTTTCCAATAACGAACTGTATATCACCGTACAAATGTATGGCGACGACCAGACAGATCTGTATGTGCTGGATTTGGATAAAAAAACTAAAACCAAAGTAACGGAAACGCCCGATGGCGAGTTTTCGCCCGCCCGCG
Source organism: Saprospiraceae bacterium (assembly GCA_036741235.1). Lineage (GTDB taxonomy): Bacteria > Bacteroidota > Bacteroidia > Chitinophagales > Saprospiraceae > JABWBR01. The sequence continues at coordinate 42,131 of DAINSQ010000005.1, forward strand.
TCCCCGATTATTACTCGTTTTCGGCAATCCGGCAGGAGATCAACGGACGTGATACCTTGTTGCGACTCTGGCAGTTTCCGCTCGACCGCTTGACCAACGGCAAACCTGTTTTTAAATATCTCAAGGATATCGGTTATTACCATTGGCTCGATGCCCAGCGGGTAGCTGTATTCGGCCTCGACAAGGGCAATTACCTGGCCATCTGCAATACGCAGACTGACGATGTGTCGCCTTTCGCCACCAATGTAGGCCGCTGTTTTATGAGAATGCCCAATGGCAACTTGGCTTATATTCAGAAATCGCAGGCTGGCGACTGGCTGCTGATGGAGAAGTTTTTGAATAGATCGGGCGGCAGCGATTCTAAAAAAATCATCAATACCCTGCCGGGCTGTGAAGACTTCACCGTATTGCCCGATGGCACTTTTTTGATGGGAAGGGGCTCTAAATTATACAAATTCGATCGATATTCCGATCAGGATTGGGAAGAAATAGCCGACCTGCGGTATTACAATATTCGAAATATTACGCGTCTGGCTGTCAGCAGCGATTACAAGCTGGCTTTGGTGGCCGACTGATACACTGATTGCCGGGAATTGAAAACACTTTTTTGCGCATAACCGATTTTTTGATTATGATCAATATTGGGGTTGTTAAGGAAAAAAATGACAACAGGGTGGCTATTACCCCCGAGGCCGTAACTAAATTGTCGCAGATGGGCGCTACGCTGCTTCTGGAGAAAGGCGCCGGTGAAGAGGCCTGTTACGGCGATGAAGATTATGGCGATAATTGCCGCATACATACCAGGGCGGAAGTGCTTGCCACATCGGATATACTCATTAGTTTACAGCCGCTGCCCGACGATGACCTCCGCCAACTGCGACCGGAAACTATCGTTATTTCGCTGTTTCAGCCTTTCCTCGACGCCGAGGTGGCGCCACGCCTACGCGCTATGAATTTGCGGGGTATAAGCATGGATATGATCCCTCGTACTACGCTGGCCCAGTCGATGGACGTGCTGTCGTCTATGGCCGCCATTGCAGGTTATAAGGCCGTATTGGAGGCTGCCCGGCTGTTGCCGCGTTATTTCCCAATGATGATCACTGCCGCGGGAAGTATCAAACCCGCCAAAGTACTCGTGTTAGGCGCGGGTGTTGCCGGGCTACAGGCTATCGCAACCGCTCGCCGCCTGGGGGCTCAGGTAGAAGCTTTTGACACCCGCCAGGCCGCAAAAGAAGAGGTGGAAAGCCTTGGCGCCCGTTTTGTAGAGATAGAAGGCGCTAAAGATGACGCCAGTGCGGGCGGTTATGCCGTAGCGCAATCGGAGGAATTCCTCGCTCGTCAGCGCGCCGAAGTGCAGGCAAGAGCCGCCAAAGCCGACGTAGTGATCACTACCGCACAGGTGAGGGGTACTAAAGCTCCCATCTTGCTCACCAAAGATACGGTAGAGAAGATGAAAAGAGGAGCCGTGGTCGTCGACCTGGCCGCTTCAACGGGCGGCAACTGCGAGGTTACCCAAAACGGCAAAACCATCCGGCATCATGGCGTTATCATTGTTGGCGACTCCAATCTGGCCGCTACATCGCCACAGGATGCCAGCTTCCTCTTTAGCAACAACGTACTCAATTTGCTCAAGCTTTTTGTGGTGAAAGGAGAAATCCAACTCGACCTCAACAACGAGATTATTAAAAGCGCATTTTTCACCGCAACAGCATAAACTGCCGGCTCTTTCATATGGAAACGATTTATCAATTTTTCAATGAAAATCTGCTGCTTTTATACCTGCTGATTTTCACTATTATCCTCGGTTTTGAGGTGATCTCCAAAGTACCGACCGTTCTTCATACGCCCCTGATGTCGGGCGCCAATGCTATTAGCGGCGTGGTACTTATCGGCGCCATTATCCTGGTGCGTCAAAGCGATCCTGATGATTATGTGGGGCTTTCCCTGGGATTGGTAGGGGTTATTCTCGGTATGATCAATGCGCTGGGCGGTTTTGCCGTGACCAACCGCATGCTGGAAATGTTCAAACGCAAAAAACCGACTAAGTAATTTAAGCTATGGCTATCAACTTTTACATCGAGTTAGCATATATGTTGGGCGCAGTGGGCTTTGTATGGGGCCTGCGCCTCCTGAGTTCGCCTGATTCCGCCCGCAAAGGCAATCTTATTGCTGCGGTTGGTATGGGATTAGCTATTATAGCCGCCCTGGCCATGCCTATCCCGGGTGCTAGTAATAATTACCTGTGGATCTTTGCCGGGTTGGCTATTGGTGGTGTTATAGGCGGATTTACCTCCTACCGGGTCCAAATGACTGCTATGCCGCAACTTGTGTCGATATTTAACGGCTTTGGCGGCGCTTGCGCTGTTCTGCTGGCTATCGTAGAGGCTGAACGCGGCCTGTCTACAGATATACCGATGGCGGGAGGTCAGTGGTCCATCACCTTGGCAACGCTTTTGATAGGGGGAGTTACTTTTACCGGAAGTATGCTGGCTTATTTGAAACTTGACGGCAAGCTTGGCGATAATAAGTTTTTGCTGCCCAGGCATCAGGTAGTTAATCAGCTCTTTTTGCTGGCAGCCCTGGTTTGGGGTACTATCCTGTTCCTCAATAATGAAACAACTTCCATGACGGAGGTATACGGCTTTATGCTCTTGTGCCTTGTTTATGGCGCTTCTTTTGTGGTTCCGATCGGCGGGGCCGATATGCCGGTGGTCATTTCTTTGCTCAACTCATTTTCAGGGATTTCTGCCGCTACCTCAGGTATTATTTACCACAACCAGTTTATGCTGGTCGGCGGTATCCTTGTAGGCGCATCGGGTACAATCCTGACTGTGATGATGTGTAAGGCCATGAACCGGTCGCTGCTTAATGTATTGATCGGCGGATTTGGAGGCAACGCTGCCGGCGGAGGCAAAGCAACCGGCGAACAGGTAGTAAAAGAGGTAAGTCTCAACGATGCAGCAATTCTGCTCAACTACTCAAAGTCCGTTATCTTTGTACCGGGCTACGGACTGGCAGTAGCCCAAGCCCAGAAAGTCTGTAAGGAAATCGACGACCTGCTCAGCGCCAACGGCGTCGATGTTAAATATGCCATTCACCCCGTAGCAGGGCGTATGCCCGGGCATATGAACGTACTGTTGGCCGAAGCCGACGTACCGTATCCCAAATTGCTCGATCTTGACGATGCCAACGACGCCCTGTCCAATGCCGACGTGGCAGTCATTGTGGGCGCCAACGATGTAGTAAACCCTGCTGCCGAGGACGACCCCTCCAGCCCGATATACGGTATGCCCGTACTAAAGGTGTGGAACGCTCAACATGTAATTGTGCTCAAACGCAGTATGAGCGCCGGCTATGCGGGAATTGAAAATCCATTGTTTTTCCACGCCAGAAACCGCATGTTATTTGGCGACGCCAAAAACACACTTTCAAAATTAGTAGTTGAATTAAAAGGCTTGTAAGGCCGGCTTCTTCCCGTTATTCCTGAAACCCGCCCTCGATATCAATGCCTTTGTCTGATTTTTCCTCAGCGGCAGGTTTCGGCACGAGGCGGTTGAGCCCGGCGTAATATATCAGGTTCCACTCGCCGTTGAGCTTGGCGAAACGCCTTATCATGCCGTATTCGCCGCTGCGGTGTACGATTTTTTCGATCATCAGGTCATCGCCGAAAGGCACAAATTCGAGCGTAAAACCGCTGTCGTTGGGGTCAAAACGCCGGTGCATGGTCCAATTGTTGCGCTCCCATCGGAAGTTATTGCCATTGATGGTAGCACTGTCGGCATTGTCGGGCAGCCCCTCCAGCGGAAAAACAATGTGTTCGATTTGATAGAGGCTGTCGCTCATAAAACGCTGGTAAAAAGCGTCAAATTCACGCAACTCCTGCTGCCCGCCGCCGCTGCAGGCGCCGATGGCCGCCAGTAGAGACAGCCCCAAAATGATTCTGATCATGAATGGTGGTTTTTGTCGTTTTCCAGTTCAAAAATGGCCATCGCCAGTGAAACTTCAGATGGAAATGCTGCGCTCAACACTTCGCCGATGCCGGCATCCCGAAGCGCTTTCGCCGTTGTATCGCCAATGGCAACATAACGCTGAAATGACTGGGGCGTTACATTTTCCAGATACGAAATCGCATTTAGCGGGCTGGTAAGGACTACGTAGTCTGTAATCGGCAATTCCACATTTTTCCTGGGCTTATTTTCATAAACCACAATCTCCTCGCATCGAATCCCTTCAGGCAAATAGGGGAGCAAGGCTTGGCGTGACTGCGCGGCCTGAGGGAAGAGCACCCGGCGGCCTGCAGCAAGCCGGGCAAATGCAGGAGCAGTGCTTTCCGCTTGCCCTGTGCCGGTAAATGAAACGTTATACCCTGCCGCACGCACCGCTTCGGCAGTGGCCGGCCCATAAGCGGCAATCGACATGGCGGCGGCTTTCGCTTTGCCGGCAGGCGATAATTGGGAGAAAAAATAGTGAACCCCGTTTTTGCTGTAAAAAAACAGCCAGTCGGCGGGGGGAATAATGGTGAAGGTTACGGGCGACAACTCAATGAGCGAAACGCCCGTAACCCGCCAGCCTTGTCGTTCGAGCAGCATCCGGAAAGCGCTGTCGGGCGCCAAGTCCCGGCTAATAAAAGCCGTTTTTGACATTACAAGTACTCTTCTTCTTCAGCTGTCGGCTCACTAACGTCTTGTGGCTCCAATACCTTGACGTTGGTGGCGATATTTTGACCGTCGTCATTTTTGCCTACAACAAAAGAAACCCTGTCGCCCTCTTTAAGATCGTTGAAATCGCTGTCGAGAACGCTTGAATAGTGGAAAAACAGGTTATTGTTAGGGTACTTTATGAAACCGAACCCGTTCTTTAGGCTTAGAATTTCGCTAATCTTGGTGTCTTCGTCAATTTCTTCAACAACAATAGGTTGTTTGCGACTTTCAGTTTGGACGAAAAGGTTGTTGATCAGCGGATCATTGCGTTTTAGTCTGTTGTCAATGATTTCGTGCATGGCAATCGGGTAGCTTACCTCTTCGAGCAAATCCTGCGAAGTGCGGGTGATCATACGCTTGCCAGCTTCCGTAGTGTATTCAAAATCCCAGCTCAACACCATAACGCGGGTACCCAGCGTATTGAGTTTTCGCACCAGCGGAACATAGTCGCCGTCAGATGCAATCAGTACAAGTACGTCAAATCGCTTGTAAAACGATTGTTCATAGGCCTCCAGAGCCAGCCATACATCGATCCCCTTTTCTTCGCGTCTTCCGAAGATACTTTTCACAGGAAGGTAATGCGTTGTTACGCCCACCGACATCAGGATATCGTCAAAAACGCGATCCCAGTACAGCGTGTCGCCGCGTTGAGCGGCTTCCTGTGCATTCAACCTGCCCCTGAAATAGTGCGCGTCGACGATTTGGCATAACCTTACGTCTGTGCGTTCTTCTTCGGCAACCTGGTTGCGTATGAATTCGTGAAGACCGGAGATGCTGACTCGTTTTTTTCGCGGGTGATCGTAGTTGTAAAAATTACTTACATGGAGGAAGTAATTGCCGTCATAGAAAACGCCAATTCGAACCATTTTGTCTTGCATAATGTAGTTCCTTTATATGTATTAAAATAATTGGCTTTGCGCCGAAGTTTACAAATTCTTAAGACATTGAGCATCATTGGTTTGATTTCAATTCAATGCAATTTCCTGCTCAATTTTTTACCGCTTTGAGTATGGGTTTTATATGGAGATATACAATTTATTTGCTAGCTAAATGGAGCCATACGTGTATGAATACTGCTGTATATCGATATTTTTTGGGCCGACAAATGTAACGTATTTATGCTATAATTGAGAACAAAGTTTTTGTTAGTTTTTAGTAAAAAATAACAAACTTCACGTCATTATTAATAAAGATACGCCATCTGTTCTCATTTGTCAAGGCATTTGATGAAAATAGTAGGTTTTAACTATTCAATACAAGTACTTTTGCGTATCTTTGGCCGTCTTTTTAGAGACTAAACAGGACTACCATAAATGTCATCTGATCAACGAATCATTCCCGTCAATATTGAGGAACAAATGAAGTCGGCATACATTGACTACTCTATGTCAGTCATTGTATCGCGGGCATTGCCGGATGTTAGGGACGGGCTCAAACCGGTACATCGCCGAGTGCTTTACGGCATGTCGGAATTAGGGCTTGGCTACGGCAAAGCGCATAAAAAATCAGCCAGAATTGTGGGGGAGGTATTGGGAAAATACCACCCGCACGGCGACGCCTCGGTTTACGATACGATGGTACGTATGGCTCAGGATTGGTCATTGCGCTATCCTTTGGTAGACGGCCAGGGCAACTTCGGTTCGATGGACGGCGACAGCCCGGCAGCAATGCGTTATACGGAGGCCCGGCTCAACCGCATTAGCGACGAAATGCTCGCCGATATTAACAAGGATACGGTTGATTTTACCCTCAATTTCGACGATTCACTCGAGGAGCCTACTGTGCTCCCCGCCAAATTGCCCAATCTGCTTGTCAACGGCGCCTCAGGTATCGCCGTGGGTATGGCTACCAATATGATGCCCCACAACCTCAGCGAGGTGGTCGACGGTATTGTAGCCACCGTTGATAACCCGGATATCACCATTGCCGAACTGATGGAGTTTATCAAAGCCCCCGATTTCCCCACAGGCGGTATTATCTACGATTATCAGGGTATCAAGGAGGCATTCCACACCGGTAGGGGCCGGGTGGTGGTGCGAGGCAGGGCCGAGATCCAGGATGACGGCGGCAGGGAGGTGATCATTATTACCGAAATTCCCTACCAGGTCAATAAAGCGTCGCTGGTCGCCAAAATAGCTGAACTGGTCAACGAAAAAAAGATCGAAGGCATTAGCGATGTGCGCGACGAATCGGATCGCAACGGCGTACGCGTCGTTGTGGAAATCAAACGTGACGCCCTGGCCAATGTAGTACTCAGCCAACTCTATAAATATACGCCGCTGCAATCTTCCTACGGCGTCAACAATGTGGCGCTGGTCAACGGCCGCCCCATGACGCTGTCGCTCAAGGATATGATCACGGAATTCATAAAATTCCGCATCGAGGTCATTGTACGCCGTACCCGCTTCGATCTCAAAAAGGCGCTCTCGAGGGCTCATATCCTGGCAGGCCTGCTGATCGCGCTCGACTATATCGACGCCGTGATCGACCTGATCCGCGCCTCGAAAAACCCGGATGAGGCCCGCGACGGCTTGATGCAGGGCGCTTTTATCAACGACCTCGATCTCTTTTGGGAAAAATTCCGCACGCTTATCGAAGAGGCCAGTACCGACGAATTTCCAGTTTTAGAAGGCCATGTGCTTTCTGAAGAACAGGCCAAGGCTATCCTGGAAATGCGCCTGCAACGCCTTACCGGCCTCGAACGCGATAAGATCAAAGAGGAATACGACGAGATTCAACGTCGTATCCACGACCTGCGCGAAATCCTGGCCAGCGAAGCGCTGCAACGAGAGGTGGTTAAACAGGAATTACTTGATATTAAAGAAAAATATGGCGACGCCCGCCGCACCGAGATCAGCTATTCGGATGGCGATATCAGCATCGAAGATCTGATCAAAGACGAGGATGTGGCCATTACGATTTCTCACCTGGGCTATATCAAGCGCACTCCGGTGGCGGAATACCGCACGCAAGGCAGGGGAGGACGCGGCTCGCAAGGCAGCAAAACGCGCGACGAAGATTTCATTGAGCACCTTTTTGTAGCTACCAATCACAATTATTTGCTGTTGTTTACCGAACAAGGCAAATGTTATTGGCTGCGCGTGTACGAAATTCCCGAGGCAAGCAAAACATCCAGCGGCCGCGTAATCCAGAATATCCTGTCGCTGCCTAAAGATGACAAGATCAGGGCTTATATCATTGTCAAGGACCTTACAGACAAGGAGTTTATCGACAACCACTATATTATGTTTTGTACCCGCCGAGGTATGGTCAAAAAGACGGCTGTCGAGGCATTTTCACGCCCCAGGGCAGGCGGCATTATTGCCATTACAATCAACGAAGACGACCAACTGCTGGAAGCTCGTTTGACCGGTGGCGCCCATGAGATTTTTATCGCTACCCGCAATGGAAACGCTATTCGATTCAACGAATCAAAAGTGCGCGCCATGGGCCGCTCTGCCGCCGGCGTGATCGGCGTTACGCTTAACGACGGCGGAAAAGACGAAGTAGTGGGCATGGTTTGCGTAGCGCCTGATGATAATACTTCGACTATTCTCGTCGTATCTGAAAAAGGAAACGGCAAGCGTTCGGAAGTAGACGACTACCGCCTCACCGGCCGCGGCGGCAAAGGCGTCAAAACAATGCAGGTAACAGATAAAACAGGCGCCGTTATCGCTATCAAATCAGTTAATGAAGACGACGACCTGATGATCACTACCAAGTCGGGTATTATTATCCGAATGCCTGTCTCAGATATTCGTGTGATGGTCCGCGCTACCAAGTGCGTAAGGGTGATCCGACTCGACTACGACGAGGAGATCGCCGATGTTACCGTGCTTCAGCAAAGCCCCGAAGAAGAGGTCGCCGCTGAACCGGAAACAGCCCCTGAAGCCTGATTTTAACTAAATCTTGACATTGTTAACAACCTTTTTGATGTGTCATTTGCGTTTTATTACGTCAGATAATTTGTAATTAACTCTTTCATCAAACTCAGTATTATGAAAAAATTAATCTTCGGCCTGTCGGTAATGGTGTTGCTCTCGGGAGCGCTGACGGCACAAGAGGATGCCGAAAAAGCGCTAAAAACTGCGGGCAAAGCCATGGGGGCTTATAACCTGGATCCTGCACAAAATAAATCCAAATTGCAGGAGGCTGTTACCGCTATTGATATCGCTGCTGAAGGGGCGGAAACCGGTAAACTTGTCAAAACCTGGCAGTTGAAAGGCGAGATCTACAACGAAATTGCCACCCAAATTGTGACGGTTCGCCAGTTAGGTATCGGCAAACTCGACGATCTTCCCAAAGTTAAACATCCCGCACTTCAGGCAAGCGGCGCTTTCCAGAAAGCGTTTGAACTTTCCGAGAAGAAATACGAGAAAAAGGATGCCCTCAAAGGCCTCCAGGTTGCGCAGTCTAACCTGTATAACCTCGGCATTTACGCCTATGAGGATAAAGACTACGCCCTGGCTTTCAATGATTTTCAAGAAGTGATTAAAGTGCACGACTTGCTCAAAGCCAACGGCGAGGCTAGTTCGCTAGATGCGGAAGGCACGCTCAATGATCAGATGTATATCACCGGCCTGGCCGGCCTGAATGCCGAGAAAGTTGCAGAAGCAAAACCTTATTTTGAAAAGCTCTACGCCGGCAATTATGACAAACCCGCCATCTATGAGGCGCTTTATAAGCTGAAAGCGGAAGAAAATATCGAAGAGGCTTATAAATACCTCGAAACGGGCCGCAAGAAGTATCCCGACGATATTTCACTGCTGTTTGCTGAAATTAACCATTACTTGCGCCTTAATAAACTCGACGAACTGATCGGCGAACTTAAAATGGCTATTGAAAAGGAACCCAATAATATTTCGCTGTATTCTACGCTCGGTAACGTATACGACAACCTCTACCAGCGTGAGTATGCAGCCGGCAATATTGCCAAGTCTGATGAATATTTCAATAGCGCCTTCGATTACTACAACCAGGCGTTGTCAAAAGACCCTACATTCCTGGATGCCATCTACAGTATCGGCGCCCTGTATTACAATAAAGCGGCTACGATGTCGAAGGAACTAAATACTCTGGCCAACGACTTGAGCAAAGAAGGCCAGAAGAAATACGACACGCTGCATAAGGAAATCGAAATGCAATTTGACAAGGCATTGCCTTATTTCCAAAAAGCAGAGTCGATGAATCCCAACGATGTCAATACGCTGATCGCTCTGAAGGAAATTTTTGCCCGCAAAGACGATTTCGAGAAATCCAACGAGTTTAAGAAGCGTTTTGAAGTGGTGAACGGCGGCGGCAAAAATGAGTCTTCTTATTTTAAGCAATAATAAGACAGGATAGCACTGCTACCCCGGCGTCCCAACTATACCGCATAGTTGGGACGCTTTTTTTTGAACCATCCGCCCGCCCCGCTGTTTTGTCAGCACATTGAACCGGTATGGAAAACGGAATTGCTATTTTTTGGTTTCGCCGCGATTTGCGGCTACACGATAATGCAGGCCTCTATCACGCCCTGTCATCAGGCCATCCCGTTTTGCCGCTTTTTGTTTTTGATACTAATATTCTCGGCCAACTTGAGGATTGCCGCGACGCCAGAGTGAGTTTTATTCATCAGGAAATTACGGTGCTCGATGAGCAATTGCGCCGGCTGGGTTGCGCTATGCTGGTGAAATACGGCGACCCGGCAGAGGTGTGGCGACAATTGTTGCAAACCTACCGGGTGAAGGCCGTCTATGCCAACCACGACTATGAAACCTATGCCATTGAACGCGACCGGCAAGCGGCAGAGTTGTTCAAAGCGCAGCATATCGCATTTCATACGTACAAAGATCACGTCATTTTTGAAAAAGATGAAGTAGTGAAAGACGACGGCGGTCCATATACCGTCTTTACCCCCTACAGCCGCAAATGGCGCGCCAGACTGGCCACCCACCCCGAAGCGCTGAAACCTTATGACACGGAACCGCTGTTCGAGCGCTTTGTCAAACAACCCGCCGTACCGCCGATACCCCCCTTGTCAGATATGGGGTTTGAACTTTCAAATATGCCCATACCGGGTAAAACGGTGAGTCGCGCACTAATCAAAAATTACGACAAAACAAGGGATATACCAGGTATTCCGGGCACTTCGCGCCTGGGTATACATTTTCGCTTCGGTACTATCAGTATCAGGGAAAAAGCGCGCCATGCCCTTGAATTAAACCAGGTATACGTCAACGAACTGATTTGGCGGGACTTTTATGCGCAGATATTATTTCATTTTCCGCGAGTGGAAACCCAGGCCTTTCGACCGGAATACGACCAGATTCAATGGCGCAACGACCCCGGGGAATTTGAGCGTTGGTGTGAGGGTCGTACCGGCTATCCCATTGTTGATGCCGGTATGCGGGAGCTCAACGCTACGGGGTATATGCACAACCGCGTTCGTATGATCGTCGCTAGTTTCCTGACCAAGCACCTGTTGATCGACTGGCGCTGGGGCGAAGCCTATTTTGCTTCAAAACTGCTGGATTTCGATTTGGCGAGTAACAACGGCGGTTGGCAATGGGCGGCAGGCTGTGGCACCGATGCAGCGCCATATTTCAGGGTATTCAACCCCACGGCACAACAGCAGAAATTTGACAAAGACTTTCTTTATATCAAAAAATGGGCGCCGGAGTGGGGGAGTGCCGCCTATCCCGAGCCAATGGTCGACCATCAGCTTGCACGGGTACGCTGTCTTGAAACCTACAAAGCAGCGCTTAGTCGCCGGTGAATAGCCATCACCTGCTCGATAAGCGAATGTTGACCATCATTGAAAATCACATAATCCGCCAGGGCTACCTTTTCCTCCTCCGGCATTTGCTGTCTTATCCTTGCCTCTACTTCCTCCTCCGTACTGTTATCGCGGGCTACCACGCGTTGTATGCGCAGTTCCAATGGCGCAGTCACAACGATCATCGCGTTAAGCAGCCGGTATCCTCCGCTTTCGTAAAGTAACGCGGCTTCTTTCAGCGCATAAGGAACATTTTCTTGTTGTCTAAACCAGTTTTCGCCATCTTCAAAAACGGCGGGATGCACTACAGCATTAAGTTGCTGGAGCAAATCGCGATTATTAAAAGCTTTTTCCGCCAGGAACTTCCGGTTTAAGGTTCCTTCCGGCGTATAGGCTTCCGCTCCAAAAAGCGCCTTGATATCGGTCATTAGCTTTTTGTTGTGGCTCATGAGCCATTTGGCCCGCTCGTCGGCGTAATAAACGGGTATGCCCAGCGTCTCAAATATGCGACAAACAGTAGTTTTTCCACTACCTATACCGCCGGTGATGCCGATTTTTTTCATGATCGATTTTTGTTTAAGACGGTTTAAATTTAAGAACTGAAATGGAGAATGAGGGGGAAATGTGACGGTATCCTCTTGTCACTTTCCGACATTTACGATCTTTTTTGGCTCACATATCGGGGGCATTCCCTATTTTCAGCACGAAAATTTAAAAACACCATATCTTATGAAGAAAAGTCTACTTATCCTGTTGACCTGCCTGGCTAGTTTCGCGGCCTGGTCCCAACCCAATACCTATTGGAGCGAGGATTTTGCCGACGGGCCCAAGGGCTGGACGGTAAACACCCCGCTCTGCGGCTCTTTCAGCGGGGGGCTGATTGGTAAATGGACGCTTTCCAGCGCAACTTTCGACGGAGATCCGATTACCGACTTGGCAGCCGAAATGATCGTATCTACGGGTTCGGTGTATTCTGCCCGGATATGGGTCGGCGGCGAGGAAAACCTCGTACAGTCGCGTTATACCGTGGCCGGCGATATTTTTCAAAGCTCGCTGACGGGCGTGACGCTCACCATCGGCGCGCCTGCTTTTACGGGTACCGTGACCGAAACCACCTGGTTTACCAGTCTGACAGTAGATCAAAGCATCCTGGACGGCTGGGGCGGTACGGCGCTTGGCCTGGGCAACCCCACCGCTGTGGCCAACGGCAACTCGCTGACGGTGACCAGCGCCGACGGATTGACGGTGCTCAACTACACCAAATCGTCGAACTGCGGCGACTTGTGGCTGTTCCACCACCGCGGCAACGTAGGCGCCGCCTTTACCGCCGCCGATAACCTGGCCATTAATTCGCCTACCGTGATGAACGGCGCAATGGTGATCAACGCCGACTTTTATACAACGGGGGGCACCGCAGCTCCGGCGCAGCCTTATCCGCAGTATATCAGCGAATTGATCACGCCGGTCATCGACCTGTCGGGCGTTACCGACGCCGTATCGCTGCGCTTCAACCAGTTGGTGCGCATCCTCAACGTGCCCACCGATGCGCCGCAGGACGACCAGGGTAACCGCATGCGCACCTCGATTTCGGTGAGCTTCGACGGCGGCACCACCTGGGAAACGCCATTCAACGCCAACCCGGGCCTACAGCCGGCAACGGGCTCCAACCCGATCCCGGCGCTCAACAACGTACGCGAAATTCCGCTTGTCGGACTACAAGGCCAATCCAATGTCCGTATCAAGTTTACCTGGGCCGCCGACTTCTACTACTGGGTACTCGACGATGTCGCTATCGTAGACCGCGTGCCTTACGACATGAAAGTCAACCGCAATTTCTTCGCCATTATGCCCAACGCCGTAACGCCTGCCAGCCAGACGGAGCCCGTGAGCTTCCTGGCCGATATTCAGAACGACGGCGGCAGGACGGCCACCAACGTTCAGCTGAACCTGACAATCAAAAACAGCGGCACCGGCGAAACTATCTACGACGATACCAACTTCTACGGCAATATCACGCCTGATTCGTTGGCCGAAAACGTATTTTTCCAGGAGTCTATCAACCCCGATTTGCTGGTCCCCGGCAACTATGTGGGCAATTACCGCGTGACGCTGGACTCTACCGACAACGTGCCCGGCAATAACGTCATTGGCTGGCGTTTTGCCGTATCGGATACCACATTCGCCAAAGAATTCGGCTATACCCGCAACGTTGCCCCCAGCGGCGAAAACAGCTATATGCTGGGCAACTGCTTCCATACGCCCAATGGCGATGGCTGGTATGCCCGCTATGTCTCTTTCGGCGTATCGAATGCCAACCAGTTGACAGGCAGATCAGTCTCTACGTACATTTACAAATGGGACGGCGACACCGACGGCAATGGCCGCGCCAACCCCGACGAATATGGACAGGGACCGCTGCTGTTTAACTCTTATACCTTTGACGGAACTGAAAGCAATCAGATTATCACCATTCCTATCGACCTCGACGGCCAAACTTTGCCGCTTGAAGACGATGCTTATTACCTGGTGATGGTACATTACGTGGCTGACGGCGATCAGCGTTGCTTTATGCTGGCCAGCGATACGATTGACTACAGCGCTATGAATTTCATCTCCGATTCGCTGCAGCAATCGCGTTATGCCACAATGGTAGGCCTTGGTCAGGAAGTTAGTCCCGACTTTTTCACTGCCGGCTTCGGCCTCGACCTGCAGTCGGTTGTTCGCCTGCATATCGGCAATAACCCCGATATCGACGGACCGGCCATCGTAGGCGTAAATGAAGCTATCGTAAAGGAGACATTCGCCCGCGTGTTCCCCAACCCGGCTAGCGAGTCTTTTAACGTACAACTGGAACTTGAACGGGCCAGCGATGTGCGGGTGACGATCAGCGACCGCACCGGCAGGACACTACACGTGCGGCAATTGCAAAATCTGCAAAATGAAACGCTTACGTTTGATACTACCAACCTGCCTTCGGGGCAGTATTATGTCCGTATCAGCACTGACCTTGGCACAAATGTGAAACCGCTGGTAATTGCCAGGTAGGTGACAAGATGACGCGTTATAAATAGAATTGTATAAATAAATGGCTGTCATTGAAAAATCAGTGACAGCCATTTTAATATAGAAAACTAAAACTATGTAGTCTAAATCGTTGCTATTTGCTAATGAATACAATCAGCATCCCGAGCTCCTTCCGGTCGGTACGGGACTCCTTTCGGTCGCATCAGCAATCAGCACATCACATATTCCCAATCAACTCCGTACCAAACTCCGAGCACTTCAACAGCGTAGCGCCCTCCATGAGGCGGTGGAAATCGTAAGTCACGCGTTTTTTGCCGATAGCGGCATTCATCGCCTTCACGATCAGGTCGGCGGCTTCTTTCCAGCCCATATAGCGGAACATCATCTCGCCGGAGAGGATCACCGAGCTGGGGTTCACCTTATCCAGACCTGCGTATTTGGGGGCGGTGCCGTGCGTAGCTTCGAAAATAGCGCAGCCGTTGGTATAGTTGATATTGGCGCCGGGTGCGATACCGATACCGCCCACCTGAGCGGCCAGGGCGTCGGAAATATAGTCGCCGTTGAGGTTGAGCGTAGCGATTACGCTGTACTCTGATGGGCGGGTGAGGATCTGCTGGAGGAAAGCGTCGGCGATGACATCTTTGATCAGCAGCGCGCCGCGGCCGAGGGCTTCCTTTTGGGCGGCATCAGCGGCATCCTGGCCTTGCTGGGCGGCGATGCGGTCGTATTGAGCCCAGGTAAACACCTTGTCGCCGTATTCGCGTTCGGCCATAGCGTAGCCCCACTCTTTAAATTTGCCCTCGGTATATTTCATAATATTGCCCTTGTGTACCAGGGTTACCGAAGGTTTGTTATTGTCGAGGGCGTAGTCGATAGCCGCGCGCGCCAGTCGCTCGGTACCTTCAATAGATACCGGTTTGATGCCCAGCGATACCGTATTGGGGAAACGGATGGATTTCACGCCCATCTCATTGATGAGGAACTGCTTGAGTTTGTCGAGTTCGGCGGTGCCGTGCAGGTATTCGATGCCGGCGTAGATGTCTTCCGTATTTTCGCGGAAGATGATCATATCCACCTGTTCGGGTTGCTTAACCGGCGAGGGCACGCCGTCGAAATACTGAACCGGGCGTACGCAGGCGTACAGATCGAGGCGCTGGCGGAGGGCCACGTTGAGCGAGCGGATGCCGCCGCCGACGGGCGTAGTGAGCGGACCTTTGATAGCGACCAGGTGTTCTTCGATCACGTCGAGGGTTTCCTGGGGCAGCCATTCGCCGGTGGTGTCGAAAGCTTTTTGTCCGGCGAGGACTTCCCGCCAGTGGATTTTGCGTTTGCCGCCATAGGCTTTTTCTACGGCTGCATCCAATACGCGCACCGAAGCAGCCCAAATATCGGGGCCGGTGCCGTCGCCTTCAATAAAAGGAATGATTGGCTCGTCGGGTACCTGTAATTTCCCGTTTGCAATCGTTACTTTTGCTCCGCTCATATTTTTTAGTTATTTTGTTATCAACTTTTTTGAAAAGCCGCACAAAGGTAAGTTCTTTTTGTGTAAAAAATAACTGTCGGAGGCTTATGAAACTGAGTCAAATACCGGTCGGATTGGCGCTGCTGATACTTGTAGCGGGCTGTCATACCCACCAATCTACCCATGGCGCCTGCCGCTATCGCGGGGAGGTTCGCGATTTTACCGGCCTTGACGGCTGTAATTTATTGATAGTGAGTGAAAATGGCGAAAAGTTGCTGCCTGTGGAATTTGCGGTTGCCGATGCCAACCTCGCCGCCGGTCAAGTTGTTCAGTTTGATTATGAGGAAGTGGAAGCCGTGAGTATTTGTATGGCGGAAGACAAAGCCGTGCGTATTACTTGTTGGCGGGTGGAATCATCCCCCAAACTCAAGGCCAAAGATTGCCTCAATCTTACGCGGATCGAAGATACCCCCTGGCTGCGCGATGCTGTGGTAAAGCATCAAACTGCGGAGGTGATTAAATACCCCTACCGCACCGACGGCTGGGCTTATTTGCTGAAAGGCAAAAACGTCGTTTTGTACGATTGCCAGGGCACGCTGGTGTGCGAGTCGAAAGGCCCCGATGCCGCCCAATGCCTGAAATTGGTAGAGCCGGGCTCGCGGGGCCTGGTGATCTGGACAGGAGAGGGAGTGGGGGAGTGAGGGAGTGGGGGAGGGAGAGACTAATAATAAACCTAATAAACTCTTAAACTTATAAACGAAACAACCCACAACCTACAACCTACAACCTACAACCTACAACCCACACCTACAACCTACAACCTACAACCTACAACCTACAACCGAATAACACATGGATAGCAAATTCGACCCCAAGGGGGAGGCATTAAATACTGATGACAAGCAGATAGAGAAGTCACTGAGGCCGAAGGCTTTGGGTGAATTCAGCGGCCAACCCCGGATCGTTGAAAATTTGCAGATATTCATCGCTGCTGCCCGACAGCGGGGTGAGGCGCTCGACCACGTGTTATTGCACGGGCCTCCCGGTCTTGGTAAAACGACTTTGTCGCATATTATCTCCAACGAACTGGGTTCGGGGCTGAAAATGTCGTCGGGGCCGGTGCTGGAAAAACCCGGTGATTTGGCGGGTTTGCTCACCAACCTCGACCCGGGCGATGTGTTGTTTATCGATGAAATTCACCGGCTCAACACCGTAGTGGAAGAATACCTGTATTCCGCCATGGAAGATTACCGCATCGACATCATGATCGACAGCGGGCCCAACGCGCGCAGCATACAGATCAGCCTCAATCCTTTCACGTTGGTGGGCGCCACAACCCGTATGGGCCTGCTTACGGCGCCGATGCGTGCCCGCTTCGGCATCACTTGTCTGCTCGACTACTACGACGTCAACACCCTGATGCGGATCATCAAGCGTTCGGCGGGGATTATCAATGTGGGCATCACCGATGAGGGCGCATACGAAATTGCCCGGCGCAGTCGCGGCACGCCCCGTATTGCCAATGCCTTGCTGCGGCGCATCCGCGATTTTGCACAGATCAAGGGCGACGGCGCCATCGATGTGGGGATTGCCAAGTTCGGCCTCGAAGCCCTCAACGTCGACGAAGGCGGCCTTGACGAGATGGACAACCGCATTCTGTCAACCATTATTCACAAATTTAAGGGCGGACCGGTAGGGCTTACTACGATCGCTACGGCAGTGGGCGAAGAGGCGGGTACGATTGAGGAAGTGCACGAGCCGTTTTTGATCATGGAAGGGTACCTGCAGCGCACGCCCCGCGGTCGTGAGGCCACGGAAAAAGCCTACCGGCATCTGGGTGTTCCGCTACCTGGCGGCAAAGGAGGGCCTACGTTGTTCGACATTGTGAATCCCGCGTCGGACTGAGTTGCTGTCTATTTTGCAATTAGAATCAGGATAATGCTGATTGCACAATAGATGGCGAAATACCATACTGACCTGCGCCGGTCGGCGCGGCACAGTAATCCTACGTTGTCGTGTTTTCCCCAGGCGGTGGCATTGCCCACTACAATCACGCGCAGCATGATAAAGGCGATAAGCAGGTACGACAGCAGGTATATTTTGTCCATCAATACCATATACCCCACATCGGGCAGCGCACTGCTATACGATTGCTGCAAAAACACGCAACTTAGAAGACCGCCGATGGGCAGCGAAATGCGCGCGTCGATGTAGCTGGGATGGATGAGCAATCCGCCCAGGCTGGCAATAATAACAACCAATAAAGGCAACATCAACTTAAGCAGGAAATAACTCATTGGGCGGGCAATGCTGAGCCGGAAAGTGAAATTGCTGAAGGTATCGCCGTCGATGCCCGTTTCTCCGAAATTGGTTTGGTAAAAATTGGTGTGGGTTTGAATAATCCCTTTTTCAATATTCCAACCCGGAATAATAAAATCGGGTCGCATGAGGGAAGCAGCGGTATCGGGAACGTAAATCAGCGAATCGATCGGGTAATCTATATTTTCAATGCGGATGTCCAGCTCGTGGCAATCGAGCGGGAAGGCATTGAGTTCAAAGGCGTGGTAAAAACGCCCCTCCACCCGCATGCCGTTGTAGGAATAGCCGTCGGGAAGCACCCTGGCGGTATCGTAAAACATATTTTGGGTAAAACCCCATTTTTCCAGGGCATTCACAAATTCAATTTCGGTCGGGTCTATATCGCCCTTCCAACGAAACCACAGATAAAAATCGGCGTAAAAAGAGTACTGGTTGATATCCAGGTCGTATACATTCATCACGTAGATGCCTGTGAGCACTTCCTGCGGTTGGGCGGGCGCAGCCGTAGTATATTTTGCGAAAAGCAATAAAACGGCTGCGGCAAAATAATGTAACCTCATATCGGTTGGGTTTTAGGTCAACGAAAATTAACCATTTTCCTTTACCTCGGTGCAAAAATGTTGGAGACGGGCAGTACCGGGCTTTCTTCCCAGGTCATCATGGCATTGACCAGGCGAATACGCTGGAAATCGCGCAGGTCTTGAAGACCAATAGACCGGGGGATCAGTTGCCCTTCCGCAATAAGCCTTGCTCGTTGTACGCCCTGTAATAGCGGCCTTTCGGGCGTAAACCAATTTGTGCCGTCGAATAATGCGATATTGGCGTAACTGGTATCCATCAGCATGCCGTTGCGGAATAAAAGCACGTCGTCAGCTACTCCTCGTTGCGCAAATAGCCGTTCCAATACGCTGCGATCGGCGTATTTATGATCGTAATGCAACGATACGGCTTCCAGTAATTGCAGGCTGTTGACCGGCCGGATGGAGTAGGGTATTACTTCAACCAGGTGCACGATGTCGCTGTATAGAACCCTGACTTTATACCACCCCCGGTAGTAATGGGTAATAACACTATTAATGGCCGGCAATGGATCCATACTGTCAAGCCCCCACAGCGCTTTCCGGGATGCCGCAATGCGTTGTAAATGCCCCTGGATAAAAGGCATTTTACCGTTGAAAAGGCGGATGGATTCCAGTAAATGTGGAAGTTGGCGAACTGTAGTAGCGCTAAACTGCAAAGCAATTTGAATAAATGGGTAAATATACTTTCTGGATCAACTCCTGATATTCTGCATCGGCGCGGCTATAAGCCGTAATACCGCCGCCGCTTCTGAATTGGAGCCTGGCTGGTGTTTCCTCTATAAAACGGATCATCACAGCGCTGTCGAGGTTAATACCGTCAAAAATGCCAAAAACGCCGGTGTAATAGCCGCGGTCTTGTTGCTCGGCGGCGCGGATAACCTCCACCGTCTTTTGTTTGGGCGCTCCGCTGATCGACCCGGCGGGAAGCAGTTGTAACAGCAGATCGCCGATGCCGGCGGCATACGATGAGGGCAATATACCGCTGATATGCGAACTCGTTTGCAGCAGCGGGCCGTTATGGGTTTGGATGGTATCGACAAAGCGAAACCGGTTTACCCGAACTTCGCTGCTCACCATGCTGAGGTCGTTGCGAATGAGGTCGACGATAGTAGCGTGTTCGGCTTTTTCTTTGGGATCATTCAACAGTTGACTTTCGGCGCCGGGCAACAGGGCTGAAATGGTTCCTTTCATCGGGAAGGACGCAATCACTCCGTTTTCTATTCGCACAAAACATTCGGGGGAAAATACTACAAACCGGTCTTTGACCCACAACCGGTATGGCGTATTCGCGGCGTCAAACAAAACGTGTGTGGCTACGTTGGTAACGATTGGCGTGGGAAACGTCAGGTTGAGCAAGTACGTGTCGCCGGCATGCAGATGGTATTGCACCTTGTCGAAAGCAAGCCTGTATTCGGTGAAATCCATCGGATAACATTCAAAAATCGGCTCTTGCAACGATTTTTCGCCTTTGTAAATATTAGCGACGCCTCGCAGGTCGTAGCGAATGCTATCGGGATCAACTTCAGACAGCGGTAAAACCAGCGGCTGGCGCATCTCAAAGTCAACGATAAACAGAAAAGGTATGCCGCCGCGTCCCCAGTCGTTCATACGACGGCGAGCAGTAGCAATATCGGTAACAGGCAACTTGGTCAATTCGGATTTATTCTTTTTTCTTTTTTCGGACTTCCTCGTGTAACACGGCGCCTTTTTTGAGTCGTTCCTCGTTTTCTTTTTCTCTTTTTTCCTGGTAATAAGTGATTTGGGTTTTTACATCGAGCGGTTTGCGATTGAGATTGCGGTGATAGCTCACAATCACAAATTGCGCCATATCGTCGGGATGGTGAATACCCAGCCCTTTCAGGAAATGAGAAAACCTGGAGCCGCCATAAAAGCCCCAGTTGTGGATGATCCAGCGGCCGAAGCTGAAGTGTAGTTTGCGAGCGGCGTCGGCTTCCGGCATGTTTTTAAACTTCTCGATGGCCGGTTTTTCAATAAGTTTGTTGAGTTGGATGAAAGCGTCGGTAAGGTCTTTGGGAATATAGACCTCATAGAGGTATTCCTGGCGGATGCGCCAGTCATAGGCTTCTTCAAATTCCTTGTCGTTTTCCGGCGGTTTTTGCTGGGCAAGGGCAGGGGAGAACGCCCAACAGCCCAATAGCAGGCTTATCCAGTTGGAAAGTTTCATCGTTTGGATTTAATACAACTGTACTTCAAAAAGCGGTTTGTATAATAATAAACAGTACAACGCGAAAAGCGGCTTGATTGATATAGCGGTTTCGGAAAATTGGGTTGCATAGGCCGCCGTTTTCCGAAACCGCAAACAGGTTTGATTACCATCTGATCAGCGCGGCGCCCCAGGTAAAACCGCTGCCAAAAGCGGCGAGGCAGACCAGGTCGCCGGGTTTGACGGCCCCTGCTTCCACGGCTTCGCACAGGGCGATGGGTACCGACGCAGCCGTAGTATTGCCGAAGCGCTGAATATTATTCCACACCTGGTGGTCGCCTAGCCCCAGCTTGTGCTGCACAAACGCGCTGATACGCAAGTTGGCCTGGTGTGGGATAAACATATTGATGTCTGATTGGCTTAATCCTACGCTATTGAGGGCCTCTTTGATCACCTCTGGAAACTTCACCACGGCCATTTTAAAAACAAACTGCCCGTCCATATTGGGGAAGAGCTGACGATGAGTCAGCATGTGCTCGTTGATAAACATCTCGCCGTATTCTGCATCGGAGTAACCAAAATCAAAATGTTCGCCCATTTTATTCAAATGATAGCCGCCGTGGGCGCCAGGGTTGATAAATGCCAGTTTTTCTGCATAAGTGCCGTCAGCATGCAGTTTGGTGCACAAAACCCCTTTGTTCTCGTCTGTGGTGGGTTGTATTACTACCGCGCCCGCGCCATCGCCAAATATCACCGTTACGTTGCGACCTTCGGTAGTGAAATCGAGGCCCATAGAGTGCATCTCGGCGCCTACCAGCAGTATGTTTTTGTACATACCCGTTTTGATAAACTGGTCGGCGATAGAAAGGCCGTAGACAAATCCGGAGCATTGATTACGGATATCAAGCGCGCCGCATTCCGTGTTGGTAATACCTAGTTCCCGCTGCAGTAATACGCCGCAACCGGGAAAGTAATAGTCGGGGCTCAGCGTGGCGAATATGATAAAATCAATGTCTTCTTTATTGATTCCTGCCCTGCTGATGGCGATTTCAGCCGCTCTTGCGCCCATTGTAGTAGAAGTCTCTTTGTGTTTTTTGCCGTAGTGCCGTGTCTGAATACCGGTGCGTTCCTGGATCCATTCGTCGGAAGTATCCATGATCCTGGCCAGGTCGTCGTTGGTAACAACGCGTTCCGGTACGTAATACCCTATGCCGGCAATGTGTGAACGAAGCATAAACGATGTGTTTTGATTTGTACCCTCGAAAATCGGTATTTTAATGCAGTTGACAAAGGACTTGAGCAAAATTGACCCGGGTTAAAATTTTGATTAGACTAAATATAGTTTTAAATTGCCCTCTGTTTTAAGTCTGCTACAATTAAGAAGGAATGTGCGATGCAGCGCTCAGGAAGCCTAAACGCCGGAGAAACCCGTACTTATGATACATCTGGGCATCGTAGAAGATGAGCCATCAGTATTAGACAGTCTAACACGCTTCTTTGCTGGACAACCAGATTTCGTGGTAGTACTTACTGCGAATACTGTAGAAAGTTTTCTTGAAAGATTGTCTGGTGTCAAGCAAATTGACGTTCTGTTGCTGGATATTCACCTTCCTGGCGGTATGTCGGGACTGGAAGGTATCAGACATATCAAAATCAATCGTCCTAATATCAATATCATCATGCTGACGGCTGCAGACGACGCCGACAGTATCTTCAAAGCATTGTGCGCAGGCGCGGGCTCTTATGTTTCAAAACGAAGCGCTCTGACAACGATCAAAGAGGCCATAACTATTGTTTATAAAGGCGGCGCCTATATGTCCCCGGCTATTGCGCGTAAAGTCATCGATTATTTTGCTCCCAAAAAACAGGATCCCGATCTATTACTTACGCCACGCCAGGAGCAAATAGTACAGGGATTGGTAGACGGCCTCAGCTACAAAATGATTGCCGACAAGTATATGATCACCATCGAGACTGTGCGCGATCACATTAAAAAAATTTACAAAAAACTGGAAGTCAACAGCAAGGCCGAGTTGATCAAAAAGCGGATAGACGGAGAGATATAAAAGTTTTTGGAAAACAATACGCTACATGTTAAAACAGCCTGGATGGAATTATTGGCTTTTCTGCTTATGGGCATGCTGTGCCGTATTGCCGGGCTTGGTATTTGCCCAAAAATTTCAAACCGAATATTACTCATTGGACCAGGGGCTCTCCGACAGATTGGTGACCGACGTGCTTGTAAGTCGTTACGGCTTTGTTTGGATCGCTACTGAAAATGGCTTGAATCAGTTTGACGGTTATTCTTTTTCCGTTTTTGACGATAACCCGGAAGGGCAATCCAACCCCCTTATTTCTGATAATAACATTGAAAAACTTCATGAAGATACTGCCGGTAATATTATTATTTTTTATAAAAACAACCCCGTTTTTTTTGATATTTTTAATCCCTTGACTTATCAAAACACCAGAGTCAATATGGCTCTGGGGAAGGGCATAAACGGCATCGTGCGCAGTGCGCACGTCGATCGGGAAGGCCGCATATACATAGCTACTGTAAGTCAAAAAAGCGTTCGGATTTTCGAATACCGCGACGACGTTTTCCACAAGGTCTTGCAAATTGAAACCACTTATGTAAATCCCAGCTCTGATATTAATTTTATACATACTACGGATGGTCATTTCTGGGTGAATTATGCCGAAAAAGGGCTGTTGTTATTTGATAAAAAAGGAAAATTACTCAAGCAATTCAAGCACGAAGACTATGAGTGTATGGATATGGGGTGGGGAAATGCCGGCGTCAATAATATACTTTTTGAGGATAGTCAGGGAAATATTTGGACGGCTATTTGGGGCAGACCAGGGTTGTATGTTTGCAATAAGTCTATGCACTTTTTTGAACTGGCAACAGGCCTGCCCGAGAGCAAGCAATATGCTTATGTGTGGGAAGATAAAGCCGGGAATTTATTGTTTGCCTGCGCTGCTATGCTACGCAATATGCCGTTGATTAACCATGTTTTTTGCAAAACCCATTCTGGAAAATTAATTGATTATTCTTCAATAGCTGCGCCTAATCAGTTGATTACTTGTGCGGCCGGGTCGGATTTTACCAATACGATTTTTCTCGGGCTGGATACAGGGTTTGAAATTATTAACAGCCGTCAGAATCCGGTTAAATCCTACCTGGCAACAGATATCGACGTTTCCGAGCGAGGTATGGTTATCAGAGGGATTACCGAAGACCGCAACAACAATAAAGTGTATTTCTCCCGGGAAGTAGAAAATTGGTATGCTATTGATCTGGCAACAGAGTTACTCGATACGATACCGCTTGTAGATGAAATTACAGGGGAAAAGATTGATTTTAGTTGTGGGTTGGATATTGAGTTTGATAAAAACGGCAGCCTTTGGGGGGTTACCTGCTATAAATCAAAAATCGGCCAGTTGCACAAATTCAACCTGGCAACCAGAAAAACAAAAACTTACCGGTTTGATTATATCTTTAATGCCTTTTTAATTGACAGGAATGGCATCATCTGGCTGACCTGTTATCTTGCCGAGAGAAAGGGGATGCTGGTCTCTTTTGACCCCCGTACCGAGCAATTCACGACTTACCTTGACAGGGAGGGCAACAATATATTCGAAAATGCACTCCCCCGGTATATTGTGCAAAGTAAAAACGGACATTTGTGGGTGGGCACCGAAAACGGCTTGTTCGATATCGATACCAGGACCCGCCAAAGTCGTGTTTTTAAGCGCGGCGAGGAAAACGACCATCGCTATTCGGGATATAATACCATTTACGTCATACACGAGAATCCCGAAAACGGCAATATTTGGTATGGCACCAGGAGCGGCCTTGCTATACTGGATATAAATACAGGAGATATTGCTACCTATTCAAAGAAAGACGGACTGGCGGGCAACACAGTCTGTGGAATTGTTCCCGATGAAAAAGGGAATTACTGGATTGCCACCTTTAGCGGCTTATCCTATTTTGATCCCCAAGATAAGTCTTTTCGTAATTTTTATCAATCTGACGGGCTCACCCACGACGAATTCAACCGTTTTTCTTTTCACCGCGACAAAAACGGGCATTACTACTTTGGTAGCGTAAACGGATTAAATGTTTTTCATGCCGAAGATCTATTAGTTGAGCGCGATGCGGGCCCCGTCATTTTGACGAAAATCACCAGGTTTAACAGTAAGTTGGATAGTCTGTTGGTGTTCAATACCAATTTGCGCCAGTTAAAAACATTATATATTTCTCCTTACGACTCCTATTTTACTGCTCATTTTGCCTTGCCTGTCAAAGGCACCGCAAAGAAAAATCAATATAAGGTATGGTTAGAGGGGTTCGATAACAGCTGGACATACTTGGGTAATATCCCTTTTATCCGTTACAATAGTTTGCCTGCCGGAAAATATAAACTAGTGGTGATGGGCGCCGACGCCAATGGAAACTGGAGTAGTCAGGTGCTGCGCCTGCCTATCGTTGTAGGGCAGGTTTATTACAAAACATGGTGGTTCATCACGGGGATTATTGTACTTATAGGGCTGTTCATTCGCGGTCTTTTTCAATACAAGCTCGAACAAAAACTGAAAGTGGAGAGGCTTCGCACCAAGTTGTCGAGCGATCTGCACGATGAAGTCAGCGGGTTGCTGGCCGGAATTGCCATGCAAAGCGATATGTTGTACCACCTTACACAAGAGGAAGAGAGTAAAAGCAGGTTGAAAACCATTTCAGAGGTGAGCCGCAGCGCCATGTCTAAAATGAGTGATGTAATCTGGTCTATTGACTCCCGAAAGGACAAATTCTCCGATCTGCTCGATCGTATGCGCGAACATACGGAAGAAATGCTGTCGCCCCTGGATATAGGCTACCAATTCAACATTTCTAATCTGGATACGGCACAGCGGTTATCGGCCAATATCAGGCAGGATTTGTATTTCATTTTCAAAGAAGCAATCAACAACACTGCCAAGCATTCCAGGGCCACGCAGGTTTTTATCGATATGGGCAACGACGATAAGATCTTTTATTTGACGATAAAAGATAATGGCAAGCCTCACGTGCCGGCAGAGGTTCCCGTAGATATGCGCGGCGGTGCGCTTCTTGTTTCCAAAAAAACAGGTCAGGGGCTTTCCAACCTTAAAATGAGGGCAGAACGCTTGAAAGCCGACTTGTCTGTTGACAAAAGCAACGGCTATGCTGTTCAGCTGCGCATGAAACGTTTTTTATAAAATTATAACCGGGGAAAAGATTGACATTTGTGCAATTAGTGGGCAACAAGGGGCAGAAAAAGAACCGGGGTCTAGTTTCAGGACGGATTTAGTTTTATGCTCTCCTAAAAAGATGAGGGACTTTCCGGAGAGTACGAAAGTCCCTCACAAGTAAACACGCTTCTTGTTGATTAGGAAGGAATGTATCTTGTGTGTAAAACATGTCAACTGATGCTGCAAAGATAAAATGAAAACAAGGGGCTGTAAACCCCATAAAAATGTGGCGAATTTATGGAGGTACAACGACCGCCTTTTTTACAAAAGCTGGTATTTGCTTTCGGGCAGTTGGGCTGGTCGTTAGCCGGCTTTGGAGTAGCCAATCTGTTGGTTTATTTCTACTTGCCGCCGGATACGGGCGGCGAGCGTATTTTTCCCGTTTATATTTACGAGGGGGCCATCTTGGGTATTGCTACGGCCATCGGCCTGATCAGCTTCGGCGGCCGCCTCTTTGATGCCATATTAGACCCCCTGGTGGCTATTTGGTCGGATAAAATAAACGCCAAAGCAGGCAAGCGAAAACGGCTGATGGCGCTGGGCGTGGCGCCTTTCGCCGCTTTGTCCGTACTGGTGTTTTATCCGCCTTCCGCCGACGATCTTTTGTTTAACACCGTTTATCTGCTTTTCGCTACTATTGCCTTCTACTTTTTCCTTACAGTTTATAATATCCCTTATTCGGCATTGATTGGAGAATTGGGGCATGACCCGGCCGACAGGATGCTCATCAGTACGATGCTGTCGGTTGCCTGGGCGTTGGGGTTTCTGATAGGGAGTTCTGCATACGCCTTACAGGACTGGCTGGAACATACCTGGTCCTCGACTCAGGCTTTTCAATTGACGATGCTGATTTTTGGCATTATTGCACTGGTTTTTATGTTGATACCCGTCTTTTTTTTAAATGAAAAAAAGTATTGCCTGCAACACGATACCCATGTGCCGGCGCGGGAAGCGATTAAGGCTGTGCTGGGGCACAGCGATTACAAGCTGTTTTTGTTATCAGATTTGATGTATTGGCTGGCATTGACCTTTATTCAGTTGGGGGTGGGCTACTACGTAACCATTTTGTTCCAGTTTGAAAAAGCGCAGGCCTCGACCTTCCTGGGAATCAGTTTTGTTGCCAGTTTTGTGTTGTATGTGCCTGTTAATCGCTGGGTTAGCCGTTACGGCAAAAAACGGATGGTGTTGGCGGCCTTTTGGGTGTTCATGATTGTTTTTTTAATTACTTATTTGTTGCCGGTACTTTTTTCCCTCAGGCATCTGCTGTTTTATTTGCTCGCCCTGGTTTCGGGTTTGCCGCTTGCCGTTTTTGGCATTGTACCTAATGCCTTGATAGCCGATCTGTTGTACAAACACCAGGAACAATCGGGTTTGCAACAGTCGGCACTGTTTTATGCGGTGCGCAATTTGACCATGAAAACGGGTATGTCGCTGGCCAATCTGATATTTCCCTCGTTGCTGATATTGGGCAATAGCGTGCAGGAACCCCTTGGGGTGCGGATGTCGGCTATTCTGGCGCTGGTGTTTTGCGGTGTGGGCTGGTGGGTATTCAGGCGACTGGATATTCGTTGAATGCCCCAATTTGCCCCATTTTTGGGGTTGTGTTCCCGCCTAAGGTTCTCTATCTTTGTCAAATAAGTAAATGTGGATGGAACAGGCATATCTGGCATTAAAACAGTATTTCGGATACGATCAGTTCAGGCCCCTTCAGGCCGAGGTCGTTTCTGCTATTTACGAAGGTCGGGATGCGCTTGTGCTGATGCCTACCGGAGGCGGTAAGTCAGTTTGTTATCAGATTCCGGCGATCACCTTGCCAGGCGCTTGTGTAGTGGTTTCTCCGCTCATTTCGCTGATGAAAGACCAGGTAGAGGGCCTGTGCAGCAACGGTGTCAGGGCTGCTTTCCTGAATAGTTCTATCTCGCCCAAAGAGCAGCAAAAGGTAGAAGATCGATTTTTTAAAGGCGACCTGGATTTGCTGTACGTTTCGCCTGAAAAACTCGTTTCTCCGGGCTTTATACCATTATTAAAAAGTGCTGCCATCAATTTGTTCGCTATCGACGAAGCGCACTGTATTTCTGCCTGGGGGCACGATTTTCGGCCGGAATACACGCAATTACATTTTCTGAAACAGACTTTCCCCCAGGTCCCGGTGGTAGCGCTGACCGCTACCGCCGACAAGCTCACTCGCGGCGACATCATCGCCCAGCTCCGGCTCAACGACCCGGCGGTGTTTATCGCTTCTTTCGACCGGCCCAATCTCAGCCTCGAGGTCAGACCCGGCCAGCGTAGACTGGAGCACATTTTTGATTTTATTGCCAAGCGACCCAATCAACCAGGTATCGTGTATTGCCTTAGCCGCAAAAGCACCGAAGAACTGGCGCAAAAGCTTTCGGATAAGGGCGTCAAGGCGGCTTGCTATCACGCAGGACTCACCGACTCCCAGCGCTCAAAAGCGCAGGAGGATTTCATAGAAGACCGCATACAAGTCGTTTGCGCCACGATTGCCTTCGGCATGGGTATCGATAAATCAAATGTGCGTTGGGTGATACATTACAACCTCCCCAAAAATCTGGAGAGTTTTTATCAGGAAATCGGCCGTGCCGGTCGCGACGGCGCTCCCGCTGATACCCTGTTGTTTTATAGCTACCATGACGTGATGGTGTTGCAGGATATCCTGGATAAACCCGAAAGTGAAAATAAAGAAATTCAACTGGCCAAACTGGATCGCATGCGCCAGTATGCCGAAGCTCTCGTGTGCCGCCGCCGGATTTTGCTCAACTATTTCAGCGAGGATTTTTCGGCCAACTGCGGTAAATGCGACGTGTGCCGAAATCCTCCAGAATATTTTGACGGTACCGAAATTGCACAGAAAGCGCTGTCTGCCATTTATCGCTTGCGCGAAAAGGTGGGCATGCAAATGTTGATTGACGTGCTGCGCGGCGCCGGCAGAAAAGAATTGTTGGCCCATAATTATCATGAAATAAAAACCTACGGCGCCGGCCGCGACCTGTCTACCGCCGAGTGGCAACACCACCTGTCGTTTCTGCTCAATTTGGGTTATGTAGAAATTGCCCACGATGATCACAATGTGCTCAAATTGACCCCCGCCAGCAAAAGGGTGCTTTTCGAAAACGAAAAGGTGCAATTGATCAAAATGAAAACCCTCAAGGAACGCCAGGAACAGGAAAAGGAAAAATCGCAGCAAATTACCGTACGCCAGCGCGCTACCGGCGAGTTGTTTGAGGTGCTGCGCCAATTGCGCCTCAAACTGGCCCGAGACCGCGGCATACCGCCCTATCTGATATTCTCCGATGCCACACTGGAAGAAATGGCTGCAATGAAACCCATCACCCAGCTCGAAATGAGCAGGGTAGCCGGCGTAGGCGATTTTAAATTGAAAGAATACGGAGATGTTTTTCTCGATACTATTCTCGATCATCTGGGCCAGAAAGGCAAAACGCCGCAGGGTACTACTTACCAGATTACGCTGGAAATGTATAATTCCGGACTGAGCGCAGCCGAAATCGCCGTCAAAAGACATATCGCCGAGGAGACGGTGTATAACCACCTGGTCCACCTGATTGAAAAAGGTATTGCCATCGATATAGATCGTGTGGTGTCGCCTGTAGAACGCAAACAGATTGTACAAGCGTCTAAATATCTCGAACAACCTGTGAAGTTAAAAGACCTATACGAGCTCTTCGACGAGTCGATTCCTTATCACAAACTCCGTCTGGCGATGGC
>DAINSQ010000006.1:0-26726 GCA_036741235.1 Saprospiraceae bacterium
AGCAAATTAATTCGCGCTATAATGTTCGGGCATTTGGGCGATTACCGTATAGGCATTGCCTTTATTATACATAGCCTGTTTCCATACCTGATCGGGAGGAGATTTAAAGACATAATTGGGGTACATTTCGGCTACCACCCAGGAGCCGTAAACCATTTCATCGGCCAGTTGGCCTTCCGACCAGCCGGAATAACCCAGGAAAAAGCGGATATGGTGGGGTAAAATCAATTGAGAAGCAATAAGGAACTTGAGTTTGTCGAAATCGCCGCCCCAGTAGACGCCTTCGGTCAGCTTTATGCTTTCCTCGAGCAGATCACCTACATTGTGGATATAGTGAATCGTATCGGTTTGCACTGGCCCGCCGAAAAAGACTTCGGAATCGAATTCGGGGAAATCTTCGATCAGCTCGTCGATTCGCATCCCCAGCGGTTTATTGAGAATAAAACCGACGCTGCCTTCGCTTGTATGGTCGCAAAGCAATACCGCCGCGCGCTTAAAATTAGGATCCAGCATAAAAGGCTCGGCGATCAATAAACTTCCGCTTTTTACCTCTTCTCTCACCATGAAAAATGCATTTCTATTTACAACGTTTTATAAGGACAAAAGTCACGAGGGGAGGCTATTTTTTTTGTTATAGGTTGTAGGTTGTAAGTTGTATGTTCGTAACCTAACCTACAACTTACAACCTACAACCTACAACTTACAACGCCCTTGTCGCCATTGCTCTATCCAGTTTCTTCACCAGTCCTTGCAGCGTTTTGCCGGAGCCTCCGACTTCGACAAATTCAGTAACGCCGTCGGCTATCATATGCTGCATGGTTTGGGTCCATAACACAGGAGCGGTTAATTGGGTAACGAGGTTATTTTTAATCAATTCGGGGTCGGTTTGCGGAAGCGCGTTAACATTCTGGTAGACGGGGCAGGAAGGCTTGTTAAACGGCGTAGCCTCGATAGCGGCCTTGAGTTCATCTTGTGCGGGTTGCATCAGGGGCGAGTGAAAAGCGCCGCCGACGGCCAGCATAATCGTTTTGGCGCCGCGGGCGTTAAGGGCTTCTACCGCCAATTCTACGCCCTTGACAGAACCGGAAATCACCAATTGCCCGGGGCAATTGTAGTTAGCGGGCACCACGATTTCGTCTTTAATACCGGCGCAGACCTCCTCCACCACGTCGTCGTCAACGGCGAGAATAGCGGCCATAGTACTGGGTACGGCGTCGCAAGCTTTTTGCATGGCCATAGCGCGTTGGTATACCAGCTTAAGCCCGTCTTCAAAGTTCATTGCGCCTGCGGCGACAAGCGCTGAAAACTCGCCCAGGGAATGACCTGCTACTACGTCGGGCGTAAAAGCATCTCCCGACATACGGGCTTTAACAATAGAATGCAGAAAAACCGCGGGTTGGGTAATACGCGTTTGCTTGAGGTCGTCTGCGCTACCTTCAAACATAACGTCGGAGAGGCGAAATCCGAGAATTTCATTCGCCTGCTCAAACAGCTCGCGGGCCTGGGCAGAGGTTTCATACATATCTTTGCCCATGCCCTCAAACTGGGAAGCCTGCCCCGGGAAAACAAATGCTTTCATGATCTTGTCTTGTCAGTTTTCGTTTATCATTACCGGCGCTTTAGTGCAACCTGGCGCCGATCAGCGTTAAAAATTCGCTGCGCGTTTCCACGCGCTGGAAGGCGCCGGTAAATGCGGAAGTTGTCGTCAGCGAATTTTGTTTTTGCACGCCCCTCATCATCATACACATATGGCTGGCCTCGATGACCACCGCCACACCCAATGGGTTGAGGGTTTTGTCGATACAGTGCAAAATCTGATCGGTGAGCCTTTCCTGCACCTGCAAACGCCGTGCAAAGATATCGATCACTCGCGGAATTTTACTCAATCCGACGATATATCCGTTGGGAATATACGCCACGTGGGCCTTTCCGAAAAAAGGAAGCATGTGATGTTCACAGAGTGAATACAACTCAATGTCCTTGACGATGACCATTTCACTGTAGTCTTCCTTAAACATAGCCGAGCGGAGCACCTTTTCGGCGTCCTGATGGTAGCCCTGGGTGAGAAACTGCATGGCTTTGGCGGCACGTTCGGGGGTTTTCAGCAATCCTTCCCGATCGAGGTCTTCTCCGATTTCGCCAATGATTTCGCGATAATTGTCAATCATACTCTCCGTTGCGTATTTGTTGTATTGCTCATTTTTGTGATAAAGCATGCCCTTGGTTGTATTTTGGTGAAATACATACAACAGCATTACGGAGAGAGTGTTGCGGCCTTAGTCGCCAAAATATTCTGCGTAGATATTTTCCGTTTCGTACAATTTGACAGCGTGTAACCGACATCCCTCCAGGTGGGGTTCCAGTTGTTGCCAGAACAAGATAACCAAATTTTCGGTAGTAGGCTGCATAGCCTGAGGAATAAAATCGACATCGAGATTGAGATTGCTGTGGTCTACCTTGTCGATGATCACCCGTTTGATGATTTCGCTGAGTTCTTTTACATCTATGATAAACCCCGTTACCGGGTCGGGCTTACCTTTTACGGTGACAAACAACTCGTAGTTGTGCCCGTGCCAGTTGCGATTGGCGCATTTGCCAAATACCTCCATGTTTTTTTCATCGCTCCAATCCTTTACCCAAAGTTTGTGAGCTGCATTAAACCGTTCTCTTCTAGTCAGATACACCATAAGTATATTCGATATAAAGTGGTTTGCGAAACAAATCATGCAATATCAAGACAGATCATCCTGTATATCCTGCAAATCACTATAATCTGCGTATAAATTCGGCCCGCAAAAGTAATAAACGCCGCTCTTAAAATCCAGTATTGAACGACAACTGTCTGTGAGATCGTTCATTTGATCTAAATTATGTAGCTTCACGGGCAGTTGTCTTGTTTATTTGTGAAAGAGACTACAGCACCTGGCACACAATATGGCGACAAAAAAGTTGAGTTACGGCGCTTCTTCCGATATCCTGCACAACAGGTGGATCTACCACAGTCTTTTCTGGCTGATGCTGCTGTGTTTGCTCATGCTGCTTGAAGAGCGTCAACAGCCTTTTGGATTTCTGCTCAGCAATGAACTTATCAACTTGCTGTTCTACATGATTATCGTGTACTTCAACCTGTACTACCTGGTGCCCAATTATCTCAATCGCAAGAAATTTTTGACGTACGTAGGCTTGCTCATGCTGGCAACCGTTATTATTACCCCGATAAAAGTGATCATTTTTTATTTCAAATTTTCATCCATTCCAACATCCCAATACCAGCTGGTGGCCAACCAACACTGGTATTTTTTGCTCACTTTTTTCATCGCCGGATCTTCTACTATTTTTAAAATCATCACCGACTGGGCGCGCCAGCTCACAGAAAAACAAGACCTTGAAAATCAAACCATGCAATCGGAATTGCGGTTCCTGAAATCCCAGATAAATCCTCACTTTTTATTCAATACCCTCAATAACCTGTATGCCCTGACCCTGAAAAAATCGGATACTGCGCCCGATATCGTCATTAAGTTGTCTGATATCATGCGATATATGTTGTATGAATGCAACGAAAAACAAGTGCCGCTCATCAAGGAGGTCAACTATATTCAGAATTATCTCGACCTGGAGCGGTTGCGACAAGGCAAAAATGTGGAGATCAAGTTTGAACAGCATGGCCATATCAGCAGCCAGAAAATCGCTCCGCTGATGTTTATCCCATTCCTGGAAAACAGTTTTAAACACGGCCTGAATAATAACATCACCAAAGGATTTGTGAATATTCAACTAAATGCAACACCCGATGAAGCCGTCTTTTTTATCGAAAACAGCAAACCCGACACCCCTCCCCCGCCCGATCACAGGCGCAGCGGCGGTATCGGGCTGGTAAACGTGAAGCGCCGGCTGGACCTCCTGTACCCCAATAAGTATGAATTGATTATCGATGATAATCCGCGTACTTACGCCGTAACGCTCAAATTAAAACTCGAATGATGATACCGCTCATGTTTCATTATTCCTCCCTTTTGTCTATCTTGCTTCCAAATACAGTGCCATATGATCAATGTGATAATCGTTGACGACGAACCCCTGGCTCAGGATGTTCTCGAAACCTATATCGAAAAGATGCCCGACCTCCACCTGGTAAAGAAATGCAGCAATGCTTTCGAAGCCAATGAGGCCCTGCAGAACCATCCTGTCGACCTCATGTTTCTCGATATTCAGATGCCCCAACTCACCGGCATCGACTTTTTGAAAACCCTCTCCAATCCGCCGCTGGTTATTTTTACAACTGCCTACCCCAACTATGCGTTGGAGGGGTTTGAACTAAATGCGCTCGATTACCTGCTCAAACCCATCTCTATAGACAGGTTTATGAAGGCAGTCAACAAAGCTATTGAGCAAATTCACCTCAAACAAAAAGAAACCGCCGGCGCTCACGTACCCGCCGGCGAAGCCGAAGACGACTATATCTTCGTAAAAGCCGACAAGAAGCTTGTGAAGGTTAATTTTGCAGATGTTATCTATATCGAAGGGCTGAAAGACTATGTCATCATCCGCATGGAAAACTCCCGCGTGATTACGCTTCAAACGATGAAAAGCCTGGAAGACAAGTTGCCCCTGGGCATGTTCAAACGCATTCACCGCTCGTATATCGTCAATATCAATAAAATCCATGCTATCGTGGGCAACATGATCGAAGTGCTGGAGAAAAACCAGGCCAAACACCTGCCTATTGGCAAAAATTATCGCGACGAACTGCTGGATATGATAAATAAAAACCGGATTTAAAGTGCCTCAGCTTCCTGCCAGGGTAAGCAATATTTGTGAGCAAATTATCGGCCATCCTGTCACTGCCGCCACTCCCGTCAGCGGCGGCGATATCAATCGGGCTTTTCGCCTGACTGCTGGCCCGGGCACTTTTTTTGTCAAGTTCAACACGGCCCCGCATGCTTTCGCCATGTTTGAAGCCGAAGCTTTCGGCTTGTCGCAACTGGCAACAGAAGCCTCCCTATTGAGAATACCTACCGTAATCGGACTGCAAACCGACGGTTCCGGCGCGGTGCTGGTATTAGAATGGATACCTGAAGGCGTCGATACCTCCTCTGCGTGGGAAGCATTGGGTTCAGGGCTCGCCCAATTGCACCGACGCTCCGCTCCGCACTTCGGCTGGCCTCACACCAATTTCATCGGCACGCTTCATCAGTACAATGCCCATCGTACCAATTGGCCGGAGTTTTATATCACTCAACGCCTGATACCCCAAGTAGCTGAAGCTAATGATAAAAAATTATTGACTGCCGCCGAAACCAGGAATCTTGAGGCCGTATACCGGCACATCAGGGAGGTTGACCCCGAGGAAGCGCCCAGTCTTACTCACGGCGACTTATGGCGGGGCAATGTAATGTTTGACAGCCACGGCCAACCTGCGCTTATTGACCCGGCCTGCGCTTATGCCAGTCGCGAAATGGACATTGCCATGTCTATGCTGTTTGGAAGGTTCGCGCCGGAGTTCTACCAGGCCTACCAGGCTAATTACCCACTAGCCCCCGGTTGGCAAGAACGACTGCCCCTGGCGCAGTTATATTACTTGCTGGTCCACCTCAACCTCTTCGGCAAGTCGTATTTGCCGGCTGTTATGTCGGTGGCAAATGCATGGCAGTAACAAAAAAAAACGTCGCGCCAGATGACGCGACGTTCAGTAAATTATAATCCCATGAACATATCCAAAAATTATCGGCATGCGAAGTGACCAAAATCACTTGGCTGCGTCATAAAAACAACTTAAATTTGCGGCATAACTTTTTTAGTGCTTTCTAATAGTCCCATGAACATGATTGAGGCCGGCTTTCGTAGCCGGCTTTTTTTTTGCCGCATGTCAAGTTGTCTTTCCCCCTCTTTTCTCTTCTTCACGATACAAATATCTACCAGTTTTTAGCATATTTCAAATACAAAAAACGGGCATTGTGAAAAAAATTTTTTCGATTCATTCCCCAAATACGCCCACCAACCAAGGCTTATAGCGGTATCGTATAAGGCTGATATGCGATTGTTCAGCGTGTCCTTTCCGAAAAAAAAGCAAGCCCACGTAGAATAAATCGATAGTATGACTAACCTCCGGCAGGACTTGCAAGTGGCGCCAAGCCCTATTCATTTGCTTAGACCAATGAATATCGGCCAATACAAATACACTGTTTTCATGTGCATAAGGAATGCACTGCAATATGTACTCAATAGTAGGTTCATATTGGTGATCACCATCGATAAATAAATAGTCGAGGGGTTGCAATACAGGTAAATGATCCGCTAAAATTTTAGAAAAGGGGGCATTTTCGACCTCTACCCCGGATAACCCCGCCAATGAGAGACTTCGGCGGGCTATCGAGGCTAATCCGGCATGGCCTTCAACCGTTATAAAGCGGGCCCGGCGAGCGGCTGCCGACTGATAGATGGCAGAGACCCCGAGCGAGGCGCCCAATTCGATCATCGTGGCAGGCTTGAGCCAGTTGACCAGCCGAAAAAGCGTTTCACCGGTAGCAGGAGAAACAGCATTGTAGCGGGCAATTTCGCTTACCGTCCGTCGAGCGCTATTCCATACTTGCGAGGGGGCGCCCAGGTCATTGATTTCAATAATGGTTTTGTCTTTGGCAAACAATTGGCGCAAGCCTTTCATCCATTCAAAAATATAATATCGCCGTCGGTCTTCGACCACAGCCTGAGCCAATTCCGTCAAAAAGGGAGATTGCAGGTTATAGATAGTTTTCGCGCGAGCATAATACGCCAACCATTGCATGGCATAATAAAAGAGAAAAGCAATTTGCCGCATACATCGACCGTTTTAACGCTGATCCAGCCATTGGTTTGCTGCCAGATAATCCATGACCCGTGTCGTGGCGCCCTGCCTTTCGTGCAGGTATTGCTTCACTTTGGCGGCAGCATCCCGGTAATTATTTTCATTCATCAAATGCTGGAAAGCCTTCCCCAATGTTTCACCCGATGAAATCGAAAAAAAACCGCCTTGCTGCGCAAGATAAACCGCTTCTTCAAATTTTCCATACCGAGGGCCGAATATCACCGGCAGTCCAAAAGCCGCCGGTTCGAGCGTATTGTGAATGCCGTGACCAAAGCCGCCGCCAATATAGGCAAGGCGCCCGTATTGGTATAAAAAGGCCAGCATACCTATATTGTCAACTATCAATACGCGCGCGCCGGCCGCCGATGTCGGCGTAAATTGCGAATAGCGAACAGTGACGCCGGGCAGCATTTTTTCAAGACCCGCCAAGTGGTTTTCCGAGATTTCGTGGGGTGCAACAACGACTTTCCAGTCTTCGGGTAATTCCCGGTTGACAAACGGCGTCAAAATTGCCTCGTCTTGCGGCCAGGTGCTGCCGCAAACCAACAACGGCGAATCGCCTGCAAAGGATCGAACAATCTCATAGGCAGGCGGCTGCGCTGCCATTTGCATCACCCGGTCAACCCTGGTATCGCCGGCAACCTCCACCCGGGAAATACCCGCCTGACGCAACAGCGCCGCAGCGGCTTCGTTTTGGGTAAAAATGCGACCAAAACCTTTCAGTAACTCGCGAAAAGCCCCCCCGTACCACCTGAAAAAGAGCTGCCCGGGGCGAAACAAAGCGGCAATCAATAATACTGGAACTCCCGCTTTGAAAAGCGCCTGCAAATGGTGATACCAAAATTCGTATTTGACAAAAATCGCCAGGCGCGGTTGCAGTATTTTTACAAAAGCTGCCGCATTTCGGCGCGTATCCAGCGGCATATAACACACCACATCGGCATAGGCGTAGTTGCGCCTGATCTGGTATCCGGAAGGAGAAAAGAAAGTGAGCACCACCCCCGCATTGGGATATTGCATGCGCAAGGCCTCAATGACGGGCCTTCCTTGCTCAAATTCGCCCAACGATGCGCAATGCACCCACACGATGGGCCTACCTGCTTCGCGCAGCGGTTGTATAGCCTCTTGCAATAGCCCGGCCCAATTTCGCCTGCCCGCTAGCCACAATTTTGCTTTGACATTATACAATGCTGCCAGACTGATAACAAAACGGTAGCATGCAATGGCTATGTCGTATATGCCAATGGATAATGGGTGCATGGCGACTTAATTTGATCAGGCGGAAGCACAATGACTGCCCATTCAATAATACACTTCATCGGCTTCTTGTCCGAAATAAAATGGCAAAATCCAGCCCAGTCTGAAGCCGAAAAGCAAATCGAGTCGGTCCGCGTCGTCTTTCTGACGGGTATCAAAATCGAAATCGCGGCGGCTGCGGGTAAAGCCTTGAGTGAGTTCAAAGCCTGCGTAAAAATTGACAAGACGATTAGCGCTAAGCAATTGGTAACCAATAAATTGCTGCAAAGCCAGTCCATTAGTAAGCCGATCGTAGCCTTTTTTGTATTTGTCGGATAGCTGCGGAACCGAGGTAAAAGGCGCGTCTTGAATCCGGATTTTGTGCTGCAAGAGACCGGCGCCAACCGTAAATCGGATACCCGAGCGAGGATTCAGGCTCGACAGGGAGATGATTTTACCTACGTGCATGCCGGCGTAAAAACCCCGCTGGCGCGTCTGAATATCCACATAGGAACGGTCATTGCCGATGATATTGCCGTCAGGGGTGCGAAGGCCCGCCAATACATCGGTTTTTACATCCTGCCCGAAAATATACCCTCCCGCAAAACCCAGTATCCAGTTTTTTTCGCTGGTCAGGTAGTCGATGCCCAGCCCGATATTAAAATTAGTGCCGTAGCGGTCGATGAGATCGCCGCCTGGCTCCTGAACGGCATAGCTGATATGGGGCAGCAGGGCATGGCCCTTGTTGAGGCGGCCATCCTGGGCCTGCAGGCTGCACATCCCGGCTGTCAAGGCCAGGGCGAGGAGGTAGAGTTTAGGCATGGTAGGTTGTAGGTTGTAGGTTGTAGGTTGTAGGTAGTTGTAGGTTGTAGGTTGTAGGTTGCAGGTTGCAGGTTTTATTAACATACAACTTACAACCTACAACAGAGACTTACGGTTTAATAATCCCCTGTTTTCCCGTTTTAGCGTCTTTTCCATCGACGCTGTTGGGGTTAATGCCGGCGGGTTGTTTGCGTTTGCCTTTAGTTTCGGCGGCCATTTTAACAGCGTTATAGGCATTGATAATACCGCCGGTGAGGCAAAGGTCGCTAAAAGATGTGAGATCGTCATCGCCGGGGCGCTTCACCTTTTGGGTTTGTCTGACAGAAGACGACATAATAATATCCTTCACTTGCACAGCCGTCAGGTCGGGGTAATAAGCGCGCAGCATTGCCGCCAGTCCGGCTACCATTGGAGCGGCCATACTGGTACCCTGCTGGAACTTATAGGTATTCTCAGGCGTCGTGGAAAAAATATCGACGCCGGGGGCAAACACATCCACCAGCGAAGCGCTATAGTTGGAGAAATCGGCGGTAAGATTTTCATCGTTTTGCCAGCCGTGGGCGCCCACTTCCAGCCAGTTTTTGGCGTATTTGGGTTTAAAGAGGCCGCGTTTTTTGAATTTATCGTTGGGGAAGTTATTATCGTATTTCACTTCTTTGCCATCATTACCGGCGCCGTGTATGATGAGCACATCTTTTTTCATTGCATATTTCACAGCTTCGTCAACGGCTTCTTTGTTGGGAGAATCGCCTTTGCCGAAACTCATATTGATCACCTGCGCGCCATTATCGACGGCATAGCGGATAGCGTTGGCCACGTCTTTATCGCGTTCGTCGCCATTGGGCACTGTACGTACCGACATAATGCGCACATGCTCGGCTACGCCGTCCATACCGAGGTCATTGCCGCGTTTGGCTGCAACGATACCGGCCACGTGAGTACCATGCTCGGAGAATGGGCCTTTTACATCGTTATTGCCATAGTAGCGCTCGTTGATATCGTTGTAATTATCGCCCACCAGTGAACGGGGGTCAAACTCCGTGTTATAATTATAATTCACCTGATCGTGAAAATAATCGTAAGCTTCTTTCACCTGATCGATAAAGCCTGCATAAGTTTCGCCTTGCTTCAACAAGTCAATAGCTACCGTAGCTACTCGCGGGAGGAAGGGATCGCTGGTGCGGAAATTCTCCAGGTCGGTAATCGTAATATCGGCGGCAGGTTTGCCGATAGCTTCCTGCAATTTGACAAAAGCCTCAAGCGTAGAGCCATACAAGCCAACATTAGGCGTCATCTCCTCGATTTTTTCTTCGATGACCTTGCCGTACAATTTGTACTTCTCATAGTCAGCGCGTTCTTTTTTCGACAAGCCCTTGGGATCTGAAACGTCTTTGAAGCGCTTGTTCAGCAACACATACTGGCGGGTCACTTCCAGGTTGTCGTGCAAAATATTCTCGCCTTTGCTGTTGCCCAGAAAATTCCAGCCGTGGATATCGTCGACATAGCCGTTGTTGTCGTCGTCAATGCCGTTGCCGGGTACTTCATCTTCGTTTACCCACATCACGTCTTTGAGGTCTTCGTGTTCCGCATCAACGCCGGAATCCAGAACGGCAACGACAATAGTGCGCGCCGGTTTGCCCTGGAGGAGTTCCTGATAGGTTTTTTGCGTACTCAGGCCCGGAATACCGTCTTTTTTTACATCGAGGTGAAACCAATTCTCAGGCGCCTGGTTTTGCGCATAGCTCGTAGTTGCCAACATAAAGACAGCCGGGAGCAACCAATTCAACTTCATTGTATTTTTTTAGTTTAAAAATGAACAATACGCCATCGTGTACATAACGCCGATAATGGCGAA
The DNA here is from genome assembly GCA_036741235.1 of Saprospiraceae bacterium. GTDB lineage: Bacteria > Bacteroidota > Bacteroidia > Chitinophagales > Saprospiraceae > JABWBR01. The sequence continues at coordinate 10,758 of DAINSQ010000006.1, forward strand.
GTATGATGTAACGCCGGCTTTTCTGATATAAAAATGACGACGGGCAGCTGGATTGAAGGTGATTTGTTTTTTGTAGCGCTGCAAAGTTATAAATTTGCGCAAAAAGAAAACGACCGTCATGAGAAAATGCGTATGGTTAGTCTTAATGCTGACAAGCTTGTCGATGCAGGCGCAGTATTTTGAAGCGGGCGTAATGGCCGGCGTATCCAATTACATTGGCGATTTGAGTTCCAACACTTCTCAATTGTATTTAAAAGAAAGTCATTTTGCTGCCAGTATATTTGGCAGATACAACATTCACAACTTTGCGTCTGTCAAGCTGGGTATATCTTACGGCAAATTATCGGGAAAGGATGCCAACGCCGAAGATCCGGTTATCCGTCAGCGCAATCTCAGTTTTGAGACGCCCATTTATGAGTTGGCCCTGACAGGCGAGTTCAACTTGCCCGGGTTCCAGCCCTATAATTTGGAACAGCCTTTTTCCGCTTATATTTTCGGCGGTTTTGCCCTCATGCATTTTAATCCATATACCCGTTATCTGGATCAGAAGGTATTGCTGGCCCCGCTGGGCACCGAAGGCCAGGGGCTGGCGGGTCGTTTTCCGCGCTATAAGCTTTTCAACTTCTCGATTCCCCTGGGTATCGGGTTTAAATACGCTATCAATGACACATGGAACCTGGGTCTGGAAATCGGAGGGCGCCGCGCTTTCACCGACTACCTCGACGATGTAAGTACGACATATATGGCCTACGACGAATTGCTTGCCGGCAACGGCCCGCTGGCAGCTGAACTCAGCAACCGCACCGGCGAATTCCTTGGAACGCCCCCGGTAAACGTGCCCACCGGCACGCCGCGCGGAGATACCAAAGGCGCCGACTTGTACTTGATAGGCGGTATTAGTATTTCCTACAACTTCCTGGACAATGGGCTCGTGGGCAGCCGGGGGCGCGTGCGCCGAAAAAGTGGTTGCCGCACCGATTAATACTTTCTCATCCGATATTGCTTGCTTGTGAGTAACATACCCGACGCCGGCGCTTTGTTCGGCGCTTTTGCGCAATTGCGCGTTTTAATCGTGGGCGATATTATGATCGACCGCTATATCCACGGCGCGGTGAACCGCATTTCCCCGGAGGCCCCCGTGCCGGTGGTGCAACTGCGACACACCGAAGACCGCGTTGGCGGCGCCGCCAATGTTGCGCTCAATATCAAAGCGATGGGCGCCAAGCCCTACCTGTGCAGCGTTGCCGGCAGCGATGCCAACGGCGCCGCGCTTTTGTGGCTGCTAGACCGCTACGACTTGCCTGCTCAAGGTATCATTTCATCCCCTTCGCGCGCCACCACCGTCAAAACCCGCATCATCGCCCAACACCAACACCTGCTTCGCCTGGACGAAGAAGACACCCACGATCTTTCACAAGCGGAAGCCGCCCAACTGCTCGAAAAAATAGCTGCGCTGCTGGACAATGAGCCCATTGATGTTATCATTTTTCAGGACTACAACAAGGGCGTATTGACGGCGCCGGTCATTACTGCCCTGATGGCCGAGGCTGCCCGCCGGGGCATTCCCACCACCGTAGACCCCAAAAACAACAACTTCTGGGCCTACCGGCAGGCTACGCTTTTCAAACCCAACCTTAAAGAAATTCAACAACAAACGCCCTTCGCCGTTGGCGCCGATGAAGACAGTCTGCAAAAAGCAGCCCAGCTCATCAGAGCGCGACTTGGCAACACTTACACGCTGATCACTTTGTCGGATAAAGGTTTGTTTATCGAACAGGAAGGCCGCCATTTGTTAGCGCCTACCCATCCGCGCGACATCGCCGATGTATGCGGCGCCGGCGATACGGTCATCAGCGTAGCCTCGCTGGCCGTCGCCCTGTCGTTACCCATCGAAGACATTGCGCTGCTCGCCAACCTGGCGGGCGGGCAAGTATGCGAGCATATTGGCGTTGCCCCGGTAGACAAAGTCCAATTGCAGCGCGAATTTGAGTTGGTCAGAGCGGGATTGCCCTACTGAATTTTGCAAAATAAGCGACCTTATGAAGGTTATTAGAGTAGGCGCATCGATTTTGACCGTATATTTGTTCAGCATTTTTGTTGAAAAAAATGCTATTTTTGCGCTTCTTTTTTAGATTAACATCAGCTTATTCACCTGCTGTTATATCATTTTCTAAAATCATTTAACATGAATCTAAGTACACTATCCAACAAATTCGCCCTGGCCCTGGTCGTACTGTGCCTCAGCAGCGCTGCGGCCATTGCGCAAGGCGTATTTTATTCCGAAGACTTCGCAGGAGGTTTCCCCAACGATTGGACGACCGTAGAAGTGGAAGGCAACGGCCAACCCACCTCGGTCTGGTTTTACACCACCGAAGGCCCCACAGGCGCTTTTGCCACTGATCCGCTCGCGTCTACCACTGCTGCCAACGGCTGGATGATCTTTGACTCCGACCTCAACTGCAACATTGGCGCCGTTCAGGATGCCTGGCTGATCTCGCCGGCCATCGACTGCTCGCAGAAAGAAAACGTATGGCTGTTGTTCGAAACCTACTACCGTAGCTTCAGCTGTCGCCCGCAAATCCGCATAGGCACGGATATCAATAACCTGAGCGCCTGGGAGACTATCGAAGTATTTCCCGGCATTACAGCCAACCAGTTTGGCGGAGCTATTGCAGGCGATCAGAGCATCAATCCGCAAGCTATGGATTTCGATATCTCTGAATATGCCGCCGGCGTTGCCAACGTACGCATCGCTTTCCAGTTCCTGTCTTCCAACGAAACCCTCAACGGCGGTAGCCCCATCGGCTGCGCCTACAACTGGCAACTCGACGACGTAGAGCTGACCGACCTCGACCCACGCCCGGCCAACGACATGCGCGTTAACGCTTTCTTCGCTATCGCGCCCAACGCCGTTACGCCCTACACGCAGGTAGAACCCATCGGCTTTATCGCCGATATACAGAATATTGGCAGCGCTACGCAAGACAACCCTGTTTTGACCATGACGGTTCGCAACTCTGCCGATGAGATTGTATATCAGGAAGAACTGGCATACGGCGCTATCGCTTCCGACTCGCTGGCTGAAAACGTATTCTTCCCGCTTGAGTTCGACGTACCGGCCGTACCCGATACGTATACTGCAACTTACTCGCTGGCTATCTCCAACCCGGATTCCGACCCGACCAACAACGAACGCGAGTTCACTTTCATCGTTAGCGACTCGTTGTTCTCCAAGGACCTCGGCGCTACGCGCAGCGTTGCTCCGGCTGCCGACGAAAGCTTTACCTACGGCAACGTGTATTTTGTTCCGGCAGGCGCCAACCTCTTTGCGCGTTATCTGACGTTCGGCGTGGTAAATGCCGACGAACTGGTGGGCAAAAGCGTAACTACGTTCCTTTACAGCTGGAACGGCGTTAATGACGGCCGCTTTATCGAACCGGGCGACTACTCCATCCTGGCTGTTAACTCGTACTTCTTCACCGGCGACGAGGGCACAGATCTGATTACCCTGCCCGTAGACCTCGACGGCAACGAAATCGCCCTGGAAGACAATACCTACTACATGGTTGCCATCCAATACGAAACTGACGACGATCAGAGCTGCTTCCTGCAAGCAGGCGATAACCTCGACTACGCAGCGATGAACTTCTATACCGATTCGCTGGAAAAACCGCGCTACGGCGCAGTGCTCGACGTAAGCAACACCGGTACGCTCGACCTGCTCGGCTTCGGCTTCGATATCTTCCCCGTTGCTCGTTTGAGCATCTCTGCCGTTCCGGTTGGCGTTGCCGACCCGATCCTGCCCGAAGGCGCCGTTACCCTCTTCCCCAACCCTGTTAGCGACCAGGCAACGCTCGAGTTCAACCTCGATACGCCCTCTCAGGAAGTGGAAGTAAAAGTATTCGACATGACAGGCAGAATGCTCCAGCAGCAGTATTTCGACAGCATCAAGTCTGAACGCATTCAACTGAATACAAAAGACCTTATTAACGGCAATTACATGATCCGCGTTCGCACCGACGCCGGTATCCGTACGCTGAAGATGACGGTTAACCACTAAGATTACTTGAAGAAAAATGAAGCGTGAAGAATGAAGAATGGGTACATTTTTCGTTCTTCACGCTTCCCCTTTACCAATCACTCCCATCCGGGTACAACAGGTACTTAGCCCTTAATTGCCTGAATCTGACCAGATCGGCCTGCCAGCTTGCCCGGATTTCTTCCTCTGTTTTTCCCGCCGCTATCTGCTTGCGCAATTCATCGCTGCCGGCAAGTTTATCGATAAAATTATTTTTCAGAAAAAAGGCGGATTTATCGGGGTAGGCCCGGTAAAAGTCAATAAGGCGGGATAAATCAATCTGCGAAACGCGAAATAACGAATCTGGAGAAAGGTTACTTAAATCAAATCCGCGACACCGCTGACCCAACAAAGGAGGTTGGCCCGCGCCAGGTTTGGGCTCAGGCGTAAAATAATAATCGCCAATAGTCGCATCAGGATGGCCGTATACCTGAAATTGCTTGTCAGTGCCCCGGCCTACGCTTACCACCGTGCCTTCAAACAGGCACAGTGACGGGTACAAATAAATAGAACGGATGTTGGGCAGGTTTGGAGAGGGTTTGATGGGCAATTCATATGGTCGCTTATGTGAATAATTACTCACAGGAACAACCGTCAGAGAGCATTGCAAACTATCCCTGAGCCAATATTCGCCGTTAATCATACCTGCCAATTCACCTACGGTCAAGCCGTGAACAATTGGAATGGGATGAATGCCCACAAACGATTCGTAACCGGGTTTCAATACCGGACCGTCTATATAATGGCCGTTGGGATTGGGCCTGTCGAAGATCATCATCCGCACGCCGTTTTCAGCGCAGGCTTCCATCACGTAATGCATCGTCAGGATATAGGTATAAAACCGCGCGCCCACATCCTGAATATCAAAAATCACCCAATCCACCCCCTTGAGGTCAGCTGCTGAAGGTTTTTTCTTTTTTCCATAAAGCGAGATAATCGGAATGCCGGTTTTGGGGTCGCGGTCGTCGGTGATCTTTTCACCTGCATCGGCTTCGCCGCGAAAACCGTGTTCGGGCGCAAAGATCACCCGCACAGGAATCCCCATCGCAGGCAGGGTATCTGCCAGGTGCGTGCCGTTAATGGTTGAAGTGTGATTGACTACCAGCGCCACATTTTGGCCCAGCAGCGAAGGCAGGTACTCCCCCACTCTGCCGGCGCCTACCGCCATTAACGCCGGCGGGGGCTGTACAACTAAAACCGCCGTATCCGGCTTCACGACTACCGTATCTGAAGGTATCGGCTTCGGCCCGGTTGCAGTAGTCAATTCTTTTGTAGTTTTTGTTGTACAAGCGACTTGCAAAAGCAGTAATACTAAAACAAAATTTTTTAACTTTGCCATAATGCCGTTGGTGCTATCCGTTTTTTTTTGTCGATTCGAAATATACGCCAAAAATGCGCGATTTGCTATATGCCATAGTCGATATTGAAACCACAGGGGGCCAGGCGAACCGGGACAAAATCACGGAAATCGCTATTGTGCTCCACGATGGCAATAAAGTCGTCGACACTTACGAAACCCTCGTCAACCCCGAGCGCTACATCCCCTACGGTATCACCGAACTCACCGGCATCACACAGGAAATGGTGATGTATGCGCCGAAATTCTATGAAGTAGCCCGCGACATCGTACAACTCACGGAAGGCGCCGTATTTGTAGCCCATAATGTGCGCTTTGACTACAACTTCATCCGCGAAGAATTTGCCCGGCTGGGGTTTACCTACAGCCGAAAGCAGCTATGCACGGTAAGGCTTAGCCGCCAGGCATTTCCGGGGTTGCGCTCTTACAGCCTGGGCAATCTCATTTCGCATTTCAACATCCAGGTTGACCAGCGGCACCGTGCCATGGCCGACGCCCTGGCTACCACACAGTTGTTTGAACGCATCCTCTCGCAGGGCGTCACCCGCGAACATGTGCACCATATGGTTAATATGGGTATCAAAGAGTCGAAACTGCCGGAAAATATCAGTCTGAGCCGCCTCAACGACCTGCCCGAAGCCTGCGGTGTGTATTATTTCCACAACCAGCGCGGTGAAGTAGTTTATGTGGGCAAAAGCATCAATATCCGCAAACGCGTAGCCGAGCACTTTGCCGACCAATCGCCAAAGGCCGCCAAATTGCAACAACTGGTCGACGATATTACTTATGAAATTACAGGCAGCGAACTGGCCGCCCTGCTGCTGGAATCCTACGAAATTAAACGGCTCAGCCCTAGCGTCAATCGCGCGCAGCGACAACGGCAGTTCCCCTATGTCATACACAGCTATTATAACGATGCCGGCTATTTGTGCTTCGATATCGCCGAGGTCGCTACCGTGCGCCAACGCAACCAGCTTCGCGTATTGTCAGAATATCCCAAACTCAGCCACGCCCGGGGGCGCCTGCAACACGTATTGCAAGCCAACGAACTCTGCGCGTGTTTTACTTCAATCCAGACAGGCAAGGGGCCTTGTTTCAATTACCACCTCAAGCAATGTAAAGGCGCCTGCATCGGCGCTGAGGCTACTAATGACTACAATGCCCGCGCCGAAGAGGCCATGCAATCTCTAAGCTATGCCTTCGATCAGGATTTTTTTATCCTCGACCAGGGCCGCACCCGCCAGGAATGGGCAGTATTCTTGATCGAAAACGGCGATTTCGGAGGGTTCGGTTATATCGACAAAGACGACTGGCAAGGCAACGCCGATGCGCTCCGCGATTGCCTGCGCCGATACCAGGGCAATCCCGAAATTACCCGGATCATTCTGCGCCACCTGAGCCAACATCCACAGCTTAAGATTATGCCGACAGAGAGGCCGGCCTAGCTCCTGCGCTGCGACAACACCCACGATAATACCAACAACGGAATCAAAAAGTGGGGAAAACGGAATATGCATTCGTGTAGCCACTGCTTTAACCAACTCAGCGCAAATTCGAAATGAAAATAGGCCAGCAAACGCGCAGAAGTGGTCATAAAGCCCCAAAAAACAGCATAAGCCAGACCGGCAATTTGTATCGCACGCCAGGGCAGGAAAATCATTACACTAATTACAAAATCAAATAAACCCATTATTTTTAAAAACTCAACCGCTTGCATTTCATTTAACGGCAATACATTAATAACCATCTCAATAAAATGCCCCGGACAAGGATAATAGTTGACGGCATATAAACCATGACTGCTAAAGGTCAGGGCCAGCGCTATTTTCATCCACAGCACTAATGATGGAATGAGCCCCTTGTTTTTATTTGCAAAATACAGAAAAAATGGACTTCCGCATTGAAGAGCGTATTCGAGCATTTCGCCTACAAAATAAAATTTTGATTTGAATTCCAGCACAGCCAACCCAATCAAGCTAAAGCCGCCCAGCAACAGCACCCATCCTGCCGGACGTTTAAGCCGGGGAAGCATCACAGCAGCCACAGCGCATACAAGGTAAAAAAAGCCGACGCCTTTGATGAAAGTCTGCATCCATTGGTCGTATTCGGGGTTGGCGACGTAGGCCTTCCAGGTTATCCCAAATATGCCTGTAATGATAGGCGACATCAATTTTTCATCCCAAAGTAATTCCCGCAATGGCGCATCCCATACCAGGTGTTGCCAGGCCCTGCCGAGAAATACCGAAAAGGCGCTGGCTTGCAACCAGAATAACCAGTTGATATGGAGGCGATTAAGCCCGGCGCGAGTATACAGGATGATTGTCTTCAATGATTGAGCATTAAATTTCAATGGAAGCAAAATTGTCGATATTTTTGCTAACCGCAACCTTTTTAAATATGTCTTTTGCAATAATTTATATCACCCATAGTAGCGAACAAGAGGCCCAACGCATTGCTCAGGAGCTTCTCCAGGCCAAACTGGTAGCCTGCGCCAATATTTTTCCCATCACTAGCGCCTATTGGTGGCAAGATGCCATCCAACGCGAAGGCGAATGGGTATCTATCGTAAAGACAACACTTGCAAACTGGAAAAAAGTAGAGGAAAAAGTGCTGGCAATCCACCCTTACGAAACACCCTGTATTATGAAATGGGAAGTGACGGCGAATGCCGCATATGAGGCATGGATTGAAAATGAGGTGGGGTAGTCGGTTATCCCCCCGCCTTCTTCGTTTGGGTATAGCCTTTTTCGATCAGCAGTTGAACCACCTTATCGCGGTGATCGCCCTGGAGGAGGATTTCGCCATCTTTGGCGGCGCCGCCCACGCCGCATTTTGTCTTCAGCCACTTGGCCAATTCTTCGAGCGCCGACTGTGGGCCTGCGAATCCTTCGATGAGGGTCACTTCTTTGCCCTTGCGTTGCTTACGGTCGAGCCACACGCGAAGTTTTTGTTTCGAAGCAGGCGCTTCAGCAACATCATCCTGCTCTTCCTGAAAAGCGTTGAAAAAATCGGGGTCGGTAGAGAAAACCAGCCCGTCGCGGCTTTTTCTGTTTTTACTCATGGTTTCGTATTTGAAACTATTGGACTTTGGGACTATTGGACTATTGGCGTCCAACAGTCCAACAGTCGCACTAATCCATTCCCTGTAAAGAAATCCCCTTAATTGCATCGGCAATGGCCGTATCCATAGCCCTGTGCGCAAGCGGGGAAGTAAAATCGTTCAAATCTTCCATAGCTTTATTTATCAAATCCTTATCGGTTCCGGCCACAGCCTGGCGCAAAGACTCGTTTAATGCCAGGGTCGTTTCGATTTCCTCCCGGCTAAGGATAGCCTCGTGTTGCTGAACAAATTTTTCAGCAGACAAGATGATATTATTGGCTTCGTTGCGGGCTTCGAGCAGCGCGCGGGTTGCCATATCTTCCTGGGCATTTTGGATAGAATCGAGTAACATACGGGCCATATCTTCCTCCGAAATGCCGTATTGCGGGCGCACCTCGATAGATTGCTCTACATCAGAGCGCAATTCCTGGGCTTTCACCTGGAGTATACCGTCGGCATTGAGAATAAAATGAATTTCAATTTTCGGCAATCCGGCGGGCATGGGAGGAATACCTTTAAGGATAAACTCACCCAACTTGCGGTTGTGCTCCACCAGGTCGCGCTCGCCCTGATAAACAGCCACTTTCAGGTTGCGCTGGCCGTCTACGGAGGTCGTATATCGGCGGCCTACTTTAGCGGGTACTTTCGTATTACGGGGGATGATCACATCCATGAGTCCGCCCATGGTTTCAATGCCCAGCGACAGCGGGGTAATGTCGAGCAACAGCAAGTCTTTTTGGTTGCCTGCCAGGATATCGGCCTGGATAGCGGCGCCCAGGGCCACGGTTTCGTCGGGGTTGAGCTTATCGAAAACCGCCCTGCCGAAAAACTCGCTAACAGCCTTTTTTACCAGCGGCACGCGGGTAGCGCCGCCTACGAGAATGACTTTGTCAATTTGCGCCGGCTTGAGTTTGGCGTCGGCCAGCGATTGGCGGCAACTGGCCAGTGTACGATCTATGAGGGGTTGTACCAAAGTTTCGAATTGAGCGCGGGTAATGCGGTATACTGCGCCGTCGAGTAGACCTTCATAGTTATCGCTTTGGCTGAGTTGTTTTTTTGCCTGTTCGGCCAGCAATCGGAGGGACTGGCTGGACGAAGCCTGGCCGTTGTCGCCCTGCTGTCGCCAAAAATCTACAATAGCTCTGTCGAAGTCGTCGCCGCCGAGGAACGTATCGCCGTGAGTCGACAACACCTCAAAAATTCCGTTATGAATTTGGAGAATAGAAATATCAAAAGTCCCCCCGCCCAGGTCGTACACGGCCACCACCTCGTTGTCGTCGGGGTGTAATCCGATGCCATAAGCCAGACTGGCAGCGGTGGGTTCATTCACAATGCGCAGCACATCGAGACCTGCCAGCTTGCCCGCATCGCGGGTGGCCTGGCGCTGGGCGTCGTTGAAATAAGCCGGCACAGTGATAACAGCTTTGCTGACTGTTTGCTCCAGTTCCGCTTCGATGCGCTTTTTGAGCGTTTTCAGGATTTCTGCCGACAATTCAATCGGGGTAAAAAATTTATCTTTGACGCGTATTTTGACCAGGCTGTCGGTGTCTTCATCAATAATTTGGTAGCCGAAGTAGTGCTCTACCTGTTTGATATCTTTATATGATTTACCCATCAGCCGTTTGACCGAATAGATGGTATTGGCGGGGTCGGCGACCAATTTTTCGCGAGCTTCATCGCCTACAATCACGCTTTGATCGGCGGTAAAATGCACAATAGAGGGTACCAGGGCGCTTTTGCCGGCCTTGTCTTTTACAGCTTCTGCCTGCCCTTCTTTCATAAAAGCTACCAGACTATTGGTGGTACCCAAATCGATTCCGACAATCAGCTCGGATTCTTTTTCTATATTGCCTTCTTTGAGATTTATCGCAAATTTTGCCATGTTAATTGTTATTGAACAAACTGAGGCACAAAACCTGGTGCAACTTAGTGTTCTGAGTGACTTGGTGGTAAAAAATTACAACGCTTGTCAGCCCGCATTGTTTGAGAAAAATGCAGGAACGAGGCGCAAAGATCGGCATTTTTTGGCGAACAAGTTGGCTCAAAATTGCATTACATTGTCTGATTCTCACTCAACATAATCTATAGATGAAAGAAGCTTCAGCAGACCCTACACAAGAAGCCGATGCCGAACCGGCATCATTTCAAGGCAAAGTGATCGACATCATTACGCATCGACCTTCCAGGTTGTTTATCATCCTGGGCGGTTTTTTTGCGGCTAATGCGCTAGTGGCGGAATTCATCGGCGTTAAAATATTTGCGCTCGAAACCACGATGGGCTGGCAGCCTTTCAACTTCAACCTGTTTGGTCAATCCGGCGCGTTGCAATTTTCCGCCGGAGTGCTGTTGTGGCCCATTGTGTTTGTCATGACCGACATCATCAACGAATATTACGGCAAACGCGGCATCCGGCTGTTGTCATTTCTGGCTATTGGACTGATAGGTTACGCATTTCTGATGATCTTCGCCGCCATCAACCTGGCGCCAGCCGATTGGTGGCTCACGCAAAACGCTTCCAAAGGCGTGCCCGATATGCAAAGCGCTTTTAGCGTAATTTTGGGACAGGGCATGCTCATCATTGCCGGTTCTATTTCGGCTTTTATGGTGGCGCAACTCGTCGATGTGGTAGTATTTCACCGCATCAAAGAGGCCACCGGGGAGCGGCTGATCTGGCTACGGGCTACCGGCTCTACTGTTATTTCCCAATTTTTCGATAGTTTCGTGGTGTTGTATATCGCCTTCAAACTCGGCCCGCAACTTGTGGGCACTGTTGAGCCCTGGTCTTGGAGTCAGCTTTTCGCCGTGGCCGTGGTGCAATATACCTACAAATTTATCATGGCGATCATCATGACGCCGCTAATCTACCTGGCTCACAACCGCATCGACGCCTACCTGGGCGAGGAATTGGCTCACGCGATGAAAGAACAGGCAACGCGTTGGAATTAAATTAATGCGTTAAATTTGCGCAAGCAAATGTAATTCTGACCATGATACGCCAGACTACCGATACCATTATGATGGTGCGCCCCGCGCATTTTGGGTTTAACGCTCAAACCGCCACCAACAACGCATTTCAGACCAACGACGAGTCAATCAGCCCCGAGGCTGTTCAGCACCGGGCCCTGGAGGAATTTGACGGCTTTGTAAATCGCCTGCGCGACGCCGGCGTGCAGGTTATCGTTGTAGATGATACTGCCGATCCGGTAAAACCCGACGCCATTTTTCCCAACAACTGGGTTTCTTTCCACGACAACGGCCTGGTGATCACCTACCCCATGTACGCCCCCAACCGCCAACTGGAGCGCCGCGAAGATGTGATCGCCATGCTGGCAGCCCATTTTCGCATAAGCGAACGCATCCACCTCGAAGGCTGGGAAACCCGGCAACATTACCTGGAAGGCACCGGCAGCATGATCCTCGACCGGCCTAACCAACTGGTCTACGCCTGCGTGAGCCCCCGCACCCACAAAGAAGCCCTCAACGAGTTTTGTCGGCTGATCGGCTATGAACCTGTCGCTTTTCGCGCTACCGACGCCAAAGACCAGGAAATCTACCATACCAACGTGATGATGGCCCTCGGCGAAACCCTCGCCGTGATTTGCCTCGATTCTATTGCCGATGCACAGGAGAGGGCAATGGTAGAAGCCAGGTTGAAGGATACCGGCAAGGCGATCATTGCTATTTCGCTTGAGCAAATGGCCGCTTTCGCCGGCAATATGCTCCAGGTACGCAGTAAGTCAGGGGAAACAATCCTGGTGATGTCGGAACAAGCCTATCAATCACTTACCCCCGCCCAGGTCGCCGATATAGAAAAACATACCAAAATACTATACAGCCCGATACCTACTATCGAAACCTTTGGCGGCGGCAGCGCCCGCTGTATGATGGCGGAGGTGTTTTTGCCTGCAGCGGTTTAGGCTGTTGTAGGTTGTAGGTTGTAGGTTGCAGGTTGTAGGTTGTAGGTTGTAGGTTGTAGGTTGTAGGTTTGTAATTATTTGATTATTAATTTTTTATGAAAAATAATTAAAAATGCGAATCCTGATTGTGCTGCTGCTTTCTTGCCACATTGTGTTTGGTCAGGCGCCGCAATTGGACAGCGCGTTTGCCTACCTTCACGAGCGCGCCTTGTTCAACGGCGTGGTGCTGCTGGCGGAAAACGGCAACATTGTATACCAAAAAAGCTACGGCATCATTGACATCCGAAACCCGCAGCCCCTGCAAATATCGTCTTCTTTCAACCTCGCCTCCGTGTCCAAGCAATTTATGTGCGCCATGATATGCCTGCTGCAGGAAAGCAGACGGTTTGGCTTCGACGACAAGGTACAAAAACACCTGCCTGAATTCCCCTACCCCAACATTACCATCCGTCAACTCATGAACCACACCAGCGGTCTGCCGGAGTATTTCGACCTTTGCACCCGTCACACCGGCGCACTGGACACCATTGACAACCAGATTGTTATGCAGCTTCTGGCGGAAATAAAACCGCCGCTCGACTTTGAGCCCGGCGCCAAATGGCAGTATAGCAACACCGGTTACGTCGTACTCGGTTTGCTCATCGAAAAGCTGTCGGGCATAAGCATTGCCGATTATTTTACCGAAAAAATTACCCGCCCGCTGGGCTTGAAAAACACCTATATTTTTCACCAAAAAATGAAATCCTCACCCCAAAACAGGGTGTATGGATTCCGCCGGGAAGACGGCAAAAACAAACTCGACGACCTCATGCGCTTTGACGGCATTGTGGGCGACGGTAATGTATATTCCTCCGCCGAGGACTTGCTAAAATGGACCCTCGCGCTGCATGGCGGCAAATTGCTGCAACCCGGCTCGCTTTCCGAAATGAGGAAACCCGCCCTGCTAAACGATGGCAAGACCGTCCCCTACGGCTTCGGTATAGCGCTTAATGGCTGTAGCTCTTGCGCCCACCACACAGGCGGCTGGGTGGGGTTTTTGAATTTGCTCTGGACGGATCTGGAGAAAAATAAAACGCTTGTCGTCTTGTCGAACGGAGGCTCAGCCGCCGGCATACGCGCAGGGCAACAATTCATGAAAGGCGAAAAAATCGCATTGCCCCAAACCCAGCTCATTGGCAATGTGCAGTTGGTAGACGGCTCAGGTTCGCCTGCCCGCCGTGTTTCCGTGCGTTTGAAGGATAACCGCATTTGGGAGATCGGCGACCTCGCCCCTTTTAACAACGAATCCGTATACAACGGCAGGGGACTCACCCTTGCACCCGGTTTTATCGACACCCATAGCCATCATTTTTGGGACCTTAACGACGACCCAACCCTATTGCCCGCCCTTAGCCAGGGCATCACGACCATCGTGACGGGGCAAGACGGCAGTAGCGTACCTATCGATAGCCTCGAGGCTGCGATCAAGCGACAGCCTGTCGCCATTAACGCCGCGTCCTACACCGGCCATACGTCTCTTCGCCTGGAGGCCATGGGATACAGCGGCTTTCGGCGCCACGCCACTCCCGATGAGGTAGAAAAAATGAAAACCACCCTGAAATCAGAACTCGAAAAAGGTTCGCTTGGATTGTGCACCGGACTGGAGTACGAGCGCGCCTTTTATTCCAACCGCGACGAAGTGCTGGCCCTGGCCAAAGTAACAGGCGAAGCCGGCGGGCGCTACATGAGCCACATCCGAAGCGAAGACATCAACATAGAAGACGCCATCGATGAAATCATCAACATAGGCAGGGAGGCTAAATTGCCCGTACAGGTATCGCATATCAAAGTGGCCATGAAAAGCAAATGGGAATCGAGCAGGGGCATCATTGCCGCCATGCAGGCAGCCCGCGCCGAAGGCATAGACATAACCGCCGACTGCTACCCCTACGATTTCTGGCTTTCGACGCTTAAAGTGTTATTTCCCAACCGGGATTACGACAACCTCGCCAGCGCCGAATTTGCGTGCCGCGAACTTTTCGACCCGGCACAATCCAGGCTCCCGGCATTTTTGCCCAACCCTGCCTTCAAAGGCAAAACAGTGGCCGAAGTAGCCCAACTTCGCAATGAAACGCCGGCACAAACGCTAATATGGCTGATAGCCGAAGCCGACCGCTACGACGCCGAACACCCCGACGCCGACGGCAGAACCGAAGGAATCATGGGCAAATCCATGCTCGAAGCCGATATCGCCAATTTCCTGTCCTGGCCCCACACCAATATCTGTTCTGATGGCGACCCGGTGAGCCATCCCAGAGGACACGGCGCCTTCCCCAGGGTTCTGGCAAAATATGTGCGGGAACAAAAACTGCTTTCACTTGAGACCGCCATCCACAAAATGACCGCCCTCAGCGCCGAACATACAGGCATCAAAGAGCGCGGACTGGTAACCAACGGCTTCTATGCCGACCTCGTATTGTTCGATCCGGCCACTATCAAGGATAATGCCACCGCCGACAACCCAACCGCCCTTTCGAGCGGCATTTTTGCAGTTTGGGTAAACGGCCAGTTGGTGTTTGAAAATGGAAAAGCGACCGGTAAGTTGCCGGGAGTGCTGTTAAAACGCTAAGACTATTCTCTCACTCCCCCACGCGCTCCCTCCTCCAGGACTTAGCCGGGGCCAAAGGAGCGATAGCCCTGGCAGCCTCGATAGGTCTGTCGGTAGCGAGCACGTCGGCGCCGTTGGAGATAAGGCGGGCGTAGGTATCATCGCCGCGAGCCCTGGCCATATTATCGAGGTTGCCCATCGTGCCGAGGATACAGAGTATGCCTTTGTCGTGCAGCAACTTATACAATTCCGGCGCCGGCTCGCGCGTGCCGGTAAAGGCGATCAAGTTGGCAGTAGGGATGCCCGTTTGTACAATGCGCTCCCATTCTTCCATGTTGCGGGCACTCACCGAAATCATCAGGCTATTATTCAGATCATAAACGCGTTTGGCGTCCTGGGCGTTGTAGGTGATCACTACAACGTGATTTTCCATATCAAAAGTTTCGATGGCCGTTACTACCCGGTCAAAAGGCACGCCGCGTTTTACATCGAGCGTCAGCAAGGCTTTTTTATCGGCCCATTTCAGCACATCGCCTAATAACGGCGGTCGAAAAGCGGTCGTATCGCCAAAGTCGTCGATCAGGCGCAAAGGCGCAATGTCATTCCAGTCTTTTTTGCTCACCTCCCCACTGCCGCTCGTGGTGCGGTCGAGGGTGTTGTCGTGCATCAAAAACAGCACGCTGTCGCGCGTCATAGAAATATCGCATTCGATCATGGCAAAGGTTTGCGAAAGCGTATAGGCAAAGGTCTCGACGGCATTTTCGGGATAACCGGCCATATACCGCCCTCCTCTGTGCGCACTCACAAAGGGCAGCCGCAGCGAGTCGTAGCGCAGAAATTCGCGCAGAGTGGTTTTGCCCAGTTAGAGACCGTGTTGGGGAGGGGGGGAGGGAGAGAGTGTGGGAGGGAGGGATTGTTGAGCAAGGCTTG
>DAINSQ010000006.1:26736-48062 GCA_036741235.1 Saprospiraceae bacterium
GCATAACCGATTATTAAAGGAATGTTTTTACAAAAATACAAAAGCGGCGCCTGTTGAGATAACAGGCGCCGCCTTTTTGTAAAACAATGTGTTAGAGAAGCAAAATATACGTCTCTCTCGACATTTTAGTTGAAGATATAACGCACGCCGAAACGCATACGCCAGCGCGAACCGGTGCCGGCAATGTTGAATGCGTCTTTTTCGGTGTTAGCGCCCAAACGGTACGTAAAGCGCGGAACGGTATTGGCGCCTTGCGCATCGGGGCCGTAGTTTTCAAACTGCAGCAATTCGAAGTTATTGAACTGCGAGCCGGGAATGATGTAAATAGTACCCCAATCCTTGTTGATCAGGTTAGCGATATTGAAAATATCCAGCGAGAATTGCAGTTTGTGAACATTATTGCCGGCCTTCAGGCCAACATCCTGGCGGATAGCAAAGTCAAAAATGCTGCTGAACGGCGCATACGAAGCATTCTTTTCAGCGTATTTGCCGCGGTTTTCGCTCAGGTACGGATCGCTTTCGATAAAGGCATTCAGGTTGGCCCACTGCTCGGCAGCCGTAACCGTTACGCCGCCTGAAGTATAATCTACCAATACAATGTCGGATTGCTGAGCCGGAATATAAATCAAGCTGCGGTTGGCGCTGGTGCTACCCGTTTCGTTGTTGATATTGCGACCGTTGTTACCGCCGACCACATACGAATAAGCAGTACCCGACTGGCCGTTATAGAACAGCGAGAAGGTCGTAGCGGCATTTTCACCTTTGTTCCAGTTGATCTTATAGCTCAACGAACCGAGAATACGGTGGCCCAATGCGAAATCGGAGCGGCCCAACAGCGGGTAGTTGCGACCGTCGGTGCTCACCTGACCGCGCCACTGTGAAGAGTTCTGCGAAGATGTTCCTTCATTAACGGCTTCCGCATCGTTGTAAGAGTATGCCAGGTATGCGTTCAAACCGAAGTTGAAGCGCTTGGAAAGCGATGCCGTGATGTTGTAACCGAAACCTTCGTTGGTGTTAGAACCCACATAAACAGCGCTATAACGGCTATCTACCGGTCTTCTGTTAAAAGTAGGACGATCATCAACGCCGGTCCAGTTGAAACGCAGTGTAGGATCGTCGTTAATATTGGTATACAATACGTTGTTGAGCGTCTTGGTATACAAACCTTCCAGCGTAGCAAGGATACCGCCCGGCAGTTCCTGGTCAACGGCCAGGTTGCCACGTAAAACCTGCGGATACTTGAAGTCTTTGGTAAAGAGGTCAACCTGACCGGAGGGAACAGAGAAGTTCGGGTTGGTATATTGCTTGGTAATGTCAGACTGGAACAAAATCGGCGTGCCTGCATTTGTCTCGTCTACGCGACCCAGCGTCAAGCCGTTGTTGTTGAACATAGCGCCCGGCCATACAAACGGGATACGGCTGGTGAAAATACCCAGACCGCCGCGGATGATCGTTTTCTTGTCTCCCTTCAGGTCGTAATTAAAGCCCAAACGCGGAGAGATCATGATCTGTCCGTCGGGAGATTTGCCGGCTTCTACGTTATTGGCAACTTCCCAGAACTGCTGCATTTTCGGCAATGCCACGTCATTGAAGTACGTATCTTCCTGCGGATCGGAAGTAATAATCGGAAGGTCTACGCGCAAACCGCCGGTAAGCGTGAATTTGTTGGTGATGGACCATTCATCCTGCACATACAGACCCAACTGCATAGCGTTAAACTCGGCGGCAGCGGCAGAGCCGTCGCCCGTGAGGTTGTCAACCAGCGAATAAGCGCGGTCGTATTCGATAGCGGCTTCGTTGTTGAGGAAAGAACTCAGGCTGCTGAAACGATAGGTACCGTAGTTTTGGCCGATAAACAGGTTGTAAATGCTGTAGAATTCGTTGTGCGTACCGATAGTAATGGTGTGATTGCCTTTGTACAACTTAAAGTTGTCGGTCAGGGTGATGATGTCCTGATCCAGAGCGTTAGCGGTAGAGAATTCTTCACTGCCCAGGCGGATAGTACCCGCGCCGTCATTGATAAACACGTAGGGGAAGTCGCCGCCGAGCGGGTCGCGGTCATCGCGAACACGGGTATAACCCACGATCAGGTTATTGGAGGCCTTGGCGCCGAAACGCGAGTTCAATTCCAACGCAGTAGAGTTGGTGATGCTGGGGAAGAAAATACCGTTATTTGAAAAGTTGATCGTATTGGGCGAACCGCCAAAACGGTCGAACTGTTCGGCTTTGGTGTATTGGTGGCGAAGCGTAAGGCGGTTGTTGTCGTTGATATTAAAATCGAGTTTACCAAACAACGACAGACCTTTGAGTTCATCAGCTGTAGAGCGGTAGCCGCCCGGGTTATAGCCGAATTCATCAATCAGGTAGTTGGTCAGGTTATCCAAATCGGCAGGCGTCGAGTTGCCGGTGTACGATTCGATTTCGAAAGGAATCGGCGTTTCGTCCTCCCGAATTTCAGCATTGGCGAAGAAAAAGAGTTTGTCTTTTACGATAGGGCCGCCAATAGAGAGGCCGTAGAGTCGCTGGTTAAATTCGGCCAGTTTCGTGCGTTCAATATTCAGTCTTTCTGCCAACACACCGTTGGTTTTACCGGCCAGGTTTTCATTTTGCATGAAATAATAAGCCGTTCCGGCAAATTTGTTGGTACCCGACTTGGTAACGGCGTTGATACCGGCGCCGGCAAAACCGCCGAGCGTAACATCATAAGGAGAAATAACGACCTGCAACTGGTCGATGATATCGATACTGAAAGGCGCGATACCGGTTTGACCGCCGTTGGTGCCCGAAGAAGACAGGCCGAATACGTCGTTGTTGACGGCGCCGTCAATGTAGATAGCGTTGAAACGGTTGTTGACGCCTGCGAAAGTAGAACCGTCGCCATAGGCGCCCGACTGGGGCGTCAGCCTCAGGTAGTCGTTGATGTTACGGTTGAGCGTAGGCATCACGTCGATCTCTTCCGAGGTGATCTGCGTACTGGCGCCGGCCGACTGCCCGGCGATACGCGAAGAAGCGGAAACTACAACGGCTTCCAGTTCCAAGGCTGTTTCCTGAAGCGTAAAATTCTGGCGCAATGCTTCCCCTAACCTCAAATAGATATTATCGGTTTCAGTAGAGGAATAACCAGTGTAAGAGACCGTGATTTTGTAAGGGCCGCCAACGCGCATGTTCGAAATGCGATAGTTGCCCTGCACATCGGTAGCATCTCCGTAGCTGGTACCTGAGGGCTGGTGAACCGCCAGGATGTTGGCGCCGATAAGCGGTTCGCCGTTGGCGTCTACAATTTTGCCTTGCATGGAGGAGGTAGTTACCCCTTGCGCCATAAGCCCAACAAATGACAGTTGGACTATTGCCCAAGCGAGCAAAAGCCTGAAAGTGTTGACTTTTTTCATAAACTAGTTGAGTTTGGTGAAATAATTTCCCACCACAAATTTAATGGCTCAATGTTAAGATAGTATTATTTTTTACCGCTTTTTAGCGCTTAGGTTTTGATAGACAAATCATTAAAAAATGTATTGATCAAACAAGCCGCAACTTTTTTTGCTGCATGCGCTTTTTCGCCAATTTTTGTTGAAACTTTGTCAAAAGTTAGGGAATACTAATCGCATTATCATAATTTGCATTTTCCACCAATTTCTATGATTATGAAAAATCACGTACTTCCATTTCTCTTTGCGCTGGCCGTTAGCGTTTCGGCCCTCGCACAACACAATGTCTCAGTCCAGAATTTTTCGTTTACCCCCGCAACACTAACGATTAACGCCGGCGAATCGGTCACCTGGACCAACAACGGCGGCTTGCACAATGTAAACGGCGCCACGGCCACTTTCCCCAATAACCCCGCCGGGTTTGGCAACGGCGCAGCTTCCGGCTCCAACTGGACGTACACTTTTACTTTCAATACGCCCGGCGTTTATCAGTATCGCTGCGATATACACCCCGCCATGATGCAAGGTACGATTACAGTTGAAGCCGCCAACCCCTCCCCTGCCCTGCTGCTCACTGGCGTTTTTGACGGCCCGCTCACCGGCGGCACGCCCAAAGGTTTTGAACTTTACGCACTGGAGGATATTGCCGACCTGAGCGCTTATGGCCTGGGCTCTGCCAACAACGGACAAGGCAGCAACGGACAGGAATACACTTTTCCGGCCGTATCGGCTTCCGCCGGCGATTTTATCTATGTAACCAATGACAGCGCCGCTTTTGTGGCCTTTTTCGGCATCCAACCCGATTTTAACGACGGCGGCATGGCCTCCAACGTCAATGGCGACGACGCAGTTGAACTCTTTTTCAACGGCGAAGTCATCGACTTATTCGGCGATATCAACGTAGATGGTACCGGCCAACCCTGGGAGTACCTCGACGGCTGGGCCTACCGCGTGAGCGGCACCGGCCCCGACGGCAACACCTTCGTGCTGTCGCACTGGTATTTTAGCGGCATCGATATATTAGACAATACCAACGCCAACGACCAGGCCGCCCAGCCCATTCCCCTGGGTACCTACTCCCTCATGCAACCCGAGTTTGAAATCGCCGCCGATGACAACGCCATGGGCCAAATCAACCAGTCGCTGACGATCAACGCCCTGGGCAACGACCTGCTGCCAGGTACGCTGGTCACTTTCGCCATCGTTGATGCCCCCGCCAATGGCACCGCTTCGATCAATTCAGCTAATAACACCATAACTTATATACCGGAACAGGATTTCTGCGGCGACGATAGCTTCACTTATCGCGTTTGCAACCAAACAAGTTGCGACACGGCCACCGTGAATATCAATATCGAATGTGCGACGATGTTCCCCGCATACGATATCGCCACGGTGCGAACCGTCAATGCCGACGGCGTTGCCGACTCGCTGAACGTCGTCTGCCAATTGCAGGGCGTAGTGCACGGCGTTGACCTGCGCGGCGGCGCCGGCGTGCAGTTTACCATCATCGACAATACCGGCGGCATCGGCGTATTCAGCAACACGCTCGATACTTATACGGTGACGGAAGGCGACGAGGTGATCGTGCGGGGCGCTATCGCCCAGTTTAACGGCCTCACCCAGATCACCGCCGATGAAATCGTTCTCCTCTCAGGCGGCAATGCGCTGCAAGCGCCCTCGATAGTAACAGCACTTAACGAAGGTACTGAATCCAACCTGATCCGCATACTCAACCTTTCTATCGTTGATCCGGGGCAATGGCTTAACACAGGACCTGGTTTTACGGTTGATGTTACTAATAACGTCGATACTTTTGCTCTGCGTATCGATAATGATGTTGACATTTATGGTACGCCCGCCCCTACTGGTTCGTTCAACCTGACCGGCATCGGCGGCCAATTTGACAGCTCGGCGCCATTCACGGAAGGTTACCAGATCCTGCCGCGTTACATCGAAGATATTGACCTGATTACCAGCGTCAAAGAGAATCCGCTGGCGGGCAAGATCAAAACGTTGCCCAACCCCACCGACGGGCTTGTAACCGTTGAAAGCGAGGTGGAACTCGACGAAATAGTGGTCAGCGACGGACTTGGCGAAGTGCTGCTTCGGCTTTCCCAGCCCGCCCTGCGCCGCCAGCTCGACTTGAGCGGCCTGGCCGCCGGCATATATCAGTTGACTTTCCGCAGTGGAACAGATCAATATACAACCAGGATTGTTGTGAAATAGATGAGTAACAAACGTTTAGGAATTGCCTTATCGGGAGGCGGCGCCCGGGGTATCGCCCATATCGGCGTACTCCAGGCGCTAGCCGAACATCATATTTACCCCGATTGCGTATCGGGGGCAAGCGCAGGCGCTATCGTCGGCGCTTTGTATGCGGCCGGGCAAGCGCCACAAGATATGCTTCAGTTCGTAAAAGACAGCAGCCTGCTCAAGTTGTTCAAAGTAGGTCTGCCTCTCAACGGATTGGCCAGGCTAACTTATGTGCGCGATCAACTCAAGACCATCATCCCTCACGATGATTTCAGCCAACTGCAACGGCAACTTTTCGTTGCTATCGCTAACCTCAATACCGGCGAATGCGAAATGCGCAACGACGGCCCCCTCTCAGAGATTGTTATGGCTTCCTGTTCTATCCCACTGGTGTTTAAACCCGTAGAAATTAGCGGCAATTGGTATGTCGACGGCGGATTGCTCAACAATATGCCGGTTGCACCGCTGCTGCCCCACAGCGATGTGCTTATTGGCGTTAATGTTATCCCCCATGTAAAAACGGCTGCCAAAAACATACAAAATATCATCGGCATCGCTACCCGCTGCTTCGAGCTCTCTATTTTGTCTAATACCAATGCCAGTATTAATATGTGCCATGTGGTCATTGAACCCAGGCGAGTACAGGCGTTTAATATTTTTCAGTTTAATCAATATGAAAAACTTTTCGACATAGGTTATCAGGCGGCAATAGACAAGATGCCGGAAATAAAAAAGTTAATGTGCTGATGGGTTAATGTGCTGATGGGTTAATGTGCTGATGTGCTAATAATTTTATAATCAAATAATTAATAACAATCAGCACATCAGCACATCAGCACATCAGCACATCAGCACATCAGCAAATCAGCAAATTAGCAAATCAGCAAATTAGCAAATTAGCACATCAACACATCAAACTCCGCATACCCCGAAATACCATCCTTACATCCGCCGAGAACAGCCATTTACTAAATCCGACAGGGCAATGATAAAAATCTTGGGGGGGATACTGCCTTATTCCGAGGTTATCTCCTAACTTTGGCTCGCTTTTCACGACCCGTTGTTGACAATACCGATGGTGTTAAAATAGTGGGTTCTCATCTCTATAGGTAGCCTCCCCTCGTTAAGAGGGCAACAAAACAGTTCAAATAACCCTGGTGCGCATTGCGTAACTATCACTATTATTGTGCCCTGAAAGATCAACCGAAAAAGTGGAATGGTATTTTTTGTTAACTCAGCTACGTCAAAATCATATCCCATGACTGGACGCTCTTACTTTCTAATGGCTACCCTGCTGTTGTGTGTCGCTTCCCTTTCCGTACAAGCTCAACAGTTATCACTTTTCACTCAATATCGCGACAATGCCGCTATTTTAAACCCGGCGGCTGTAGAAAGCGATTTTCTGGCTTATAACCAAAACCTGTCGTTTGGCGTTTCATACCGCCAACAATGGGTGGGCATCAGCGGAGCGCCTCGCACCCAGATACTTCGCGGCTCGTATATCAATACCGAGCGCAGCGGCGTAACCCTGATAGCGGGCGGCCAGATCGTCAATGACGTTACGGGGCCCACCGGTTTTACCGGTTTGTATGGCCGAATTGGCGGTGTTGTTACCAGTGATCCCGTATATAACGGCCTCTCGTTTGCGCTGAGTGCAGGCGTGGTACAATACCGCGTAAAAGCCTCTGAAATCAGCCTGCGCGACGACGGCGACGTGATCGGCAGTCAAAACCAATCGCAGCTATTCCCCGATGTGGGCGTCGGCGTATACTACTACCAAATGCTCGACGGAGGCGCATGGGATGAAGATTATTTCTATGCAGGTATTTCCGTACCCCAGGTTATCGGCCTGGACCTTACCTTCCAGGATGAAAACGGCGAGTATTTTACGCGCCGCGTGCAACACTTCTACGGCATGTTAGGGCTCTACAAATTCCTCCGCAACGATGGATTCATAGAACCCTCGATCTGGATAAAATACGCGCCCAACGCTCCGCTTAATGCCGACATCAACCTGCGCTACCAAACGCCCAACAGCCTCTGGCTCGGCACGGGTATCTCCACCGGCAAAAACTTCCACATCGAAGCAGGTTTTGCCTTGGGCGAAAATGTCGGATTTGACAATACCATCCGCATCGGGTATGGTTTTGACTATTCCTTCAGCTCTTTCGGCCCTGCAGCCGGTAGCACGCACGAAATCAACCTGGCAATTTCGCTGGAACGTTAATCACCCGATTATTAATTTATTAGTCAATTTCCGCAGTACAAACTCCCATGAAAGATACAGTCGTAAGTCCCAAATTTTTGATTTACATGAAAAGAATTCTTGCACTCCTGGTGGTTGGCTTTGCCTTCCAAGCAGCGGTGATGGCACAGCCCACCGTGAGTTTTTCAACTGAATCGGCCTGCACCGGCGAACAAGTGTGCATGGACGTATCAGTCAAAGACTTTACCGATATCCTCTTTATGAGCTTTGCAATGCAATGGGACCCCGCTATCCTGCAATTCGACCAGGTGCAAGGGTTTAACCTGCCCGGGCTCACCGGCGCCAACTTCAATACCGGCGGCGCAGGCGGCGGCTCGATCGACTGGTCGTGGCAATTTGGCAACTGCCCCAACGGCGCAGGCCGAACAGAGGCCGACGGCCATGTTATTTTCCAGATCTGCTTTACAGTGTTGAGCAACCAATACGGGCAAGTGGGAACAGTCACTATACCGACCTCACCCGTGCCTCCTATCGTTTATCGAACCAATGTGGGCAACTGTACCAACATCGGCTTGCTAACCAAAGACGGGGTCGTCTCTACTTGTGTGGAACCTATCTCGTTTATCGTATCTAACGAAACCGGTAACGAAGGCGACCTGGTATGCGTCGACTTTACGGTGACCGGCTTCAATGATATGCGCAGCGCACAGTTTACAATAGATTATGACCCTGCCGTTCTCGAATTCCAGAATATCATCGCCGGCGATGTTCCCAACTTGTCGGCCACCGGCAGCTTCGGCCTTCCCGGCGTCGGCGGCGTAGAACCCGGCAACATCACCATGTCATGGTCGTATTTTATCACTGGCGAACCGCCGGTTACGCTGCCCGACGGGCACCTGTTTTTCCAGGCTTGCTTCCGAATTATCGGGCCCTGCGAGTCATTCTCCGCCATTACTTTCGACAGCATACCTACCCAAATTGAATTCACCAACGATAATAATATTGCTCCCGGCTACAACATTTTCTTCCAGCCGGTAACCGGCTCTGTTGAAGTCGGCGATTGCGCTCCTACCGGCCTGCAACTCAATGCCGACTGCGGCCAGCCGGTGAACCTCAATGATCAGGTCTGCGTAAAGGTCCAGGTCGGCAATAATTTCACCAACATCTCCGACGCCGCGTTCCTGATGGAATGGAATCCGGCTATTCTGGAGTATACCGGCGTGCAAAACCTGGCCACTCTCTCCGGCCTCAACCTGCCCGACTTTAACGCTGCCAACGCCGCCAACGGCGTGCTGGGCTTTAACTGGGTACCCAATCCAGGTATCCCCTCCGCCTCGCTTCCCAACGGAACGACCCTTTTTGAAGTGTGCTTTAATGTGGTAGGTCTGGGCGGCAACAGCCCCTTCAGCTTCTCCCAACCCGCCAACGTACAGGTCAACAACGGCGCCAATATAGGCATCAACCCAAGCAACTGTACCGTGCAGGTCAACCAACCCCAAGGCGTTGTAATGACCATAGGCGACGGCGCCTCGGCCCCCGGCGATGAAGTTTGCCTCGACTTTACGGTGTCGAATTTCGACGATATCGTCAGCTACCAGTTTTCGCTGGCATTCGACCCCGTCCATATGGAATTTACCAGCATCCAGAATATTACGCTGCCCGAAGCGACGCTCGCTAACTTTATTACCGCAGGCGCAACGGCAGGTTCGATCACTTTCGACTGGGAGCCGGCCAACCCGCATAGCGTTCCCGATGGCACATCCATTTTCCAAATGTGTTTTATCCCTCTGGGGCCGCCCCAGCAATGTGATGTACTTGAGGTAGTAGGATTACCTGTTGTGGCCGAAGCGGTGAATACTACCTCAAATGGAGAAAACATCGGCGTGGTTGATACCCCGGGCGAGGTCTGTATCCTGTTCCCGGAAGGCTTCGGCCTGGTTTTGGGCAATGTGGAAGGATTCATTCAGGATACGATTTGTATGCCTGTACAAGTTGTCTCTTTTGACAATATTACTGCTGCCGAATTCGATATCAGCTGGGATCCCAGCGAACTGGAATTTGTCAACGTTAATATCCCGGGTACGTGGCCTGGGCTTAGCGCTTCTAACTTTGTAGACGGTGGCTCGCCCGTAGGCCTTATCGAGTTGAGCTGGCAGAATGCCACGCCGGTAGCCATTGCCGACAGCACCGTGGTTTTTGAATTGTGCTTCAAACTCATCGGCGCACCCCGCAATTGCAATGATGTCTCCGTAAATGAAACGCCTGCGCCTACGGTAACTACCGCCAATGGCACGGGTAGCATGCTTTTTGAAAATGGTTCGGTTTGTATAAATGACAAAATCGTTATCGATAGCGTACACATCAAACCGGTATCTTGCCCCGGCGCCTGCGACGGTGAAATCGAGCTCTTCGTCTCCGGCGGCCAGGCGCCTATCGGCTCTTCCTGGCAAACGACGCCGCCGCAATTTACGCCGCTCACCGCCCGATTCCTCTGCGAAGGCGAGGTGATCGTTACCTTGTTTGACAGCGGTAACCCGGCAGCCGTTTTAGTAGATACATTCTTTATTCCGCTTACCACCGACCTTCCGCAAGCCGATGCAGGGCCCGACAAGCAGTTGGGTTGCAACCCCAGTACTACACTGCTCTCGGGTACCGGTTCGCAAGGCCCGGAATACGATTACCAGTGGATTAATATTACCACCGGACAAACGTTCCCTGTAGATGTCTCTACGATTGTAACAGGCGCTGCAGGTACTTATATCTATCAGGTAACCAATACCACAACCGGCTGCTCTGTAGCAGATACCACCATCGTCACTGCCGCCGTATTGCCTACCGCTATTGCCGGTTTTGACCAGACTTTCAACTGTATCAACCCCGTAGTGGCGCTCGACGGCTCGCTGTCGACGGCAGGACCAACGATTCAATATACCTGGACGGCCCTCAGCGGCGGCAACGTAGTTGCAGGTCAGCAAAATAATCCGCTTACCCTGGTAGATGGCCCCGGCGTTTATCAACTTGCCGTGCGCATTACCCTCAACAACTGTACAGCGTTTGATACCGTAACTGTAGTTGACGAACGCGTCTTCCCCAACGCCAACGGCGGTCCCGACCTCGCACTGGGCTGCAGCGGCGACCCCGTGACGCTTGACGCCTCGCCTTCCGACAACGGTACGCTGGATGTGAGCTATGAGTGGTTTGACGCCGCCGGCAACTCTGTGTCTACCGATATAACATATGCAGCTACCGTACTGGGCGCCTACGAAGTTATCGTCACCGAAAATATCAGCGGCTGTTCTACCCGCGATACGGTTTTTGTGATCCCCAGTACCGACTACCCGACGATTATGCTCGAAGATTCTACCGCGCTGACTTGTGTTATTGATACGGTAGCTTTCGAAGCAGTCGTTTCACCGGATACGATTAACTATACCCTGCAATGGAACGCCCTCGACGGCGGCGCCCTGCTACCCGGCACAGAAACAACCCTGACTCCTCAGACGGATGTTGCAGGTCAATATGAACTTGTAATCACGAATACCGATAATAACTGCGTTACCCGCGATACCATACTGGTACTGCTCGACAATCAGCCGCCGGTAGCCAACGCCGGAGAAAATACCACGCTGACTTGCGCATCCAGTTCGGTGACGCTTGACGGCTCTGCCTCCGACCAGGGTCCGGGTTACACTTATACCTGGCGAGATTTCGACGGCGTTGTAATAGGCGTCGGCCTCACCTACGAAGCTACCGAACCAGGCACGTATTGCTTTGAAGTCGTAAGCGCTAATGGCTGCAGCGCCTCCGACTGCGTGGTGGTGGGCATCACCGGCGCTCCGCCGGTATTGACCGTGAATAATTTTGGAGACCTTAACTGCACGAATGATACGGTATCGGTGGTGGTCAATGCAGCTCCCGGCAATGTCGACTATGATGTGAGCTGGCAAATCCTCGGCGCGGGTAATATCGTCAGCCAGGATTCAACTACTATACAGGTGGATCAACCCGGCAGCTACGAAATTACGGTAACTGCTATCAGTACAGGCTGTACGACTATCGATACGATTGATGTTCTTCAGAATATCGAAGTGCCCGATGCTATAGCCGGCGCCGATCAGAGCCTGACTTGTATCGTAAGCTCGGCGTCGCTCAACGGCGCCGGTTCTTCTACCGGCGTTGATTTTGCCTACGAATGGACCAACATCGTCGACGGCGTTTTGCCATCGCCCTTTATCCAGATTACCGCCAGTGTAAATACCGCAGGCGCCTACGAAATTCTGGTGACCAATATCTCCAACGGCTGTACCGCCCGCGATACAGTAGTTGTTATAGACGATACTGATCCGCCGGTGATCAATATCGCCGAAGCGGAAGATATCACTTGCGTTGTTACCTCCTCAACGCTCAATGCGTCGGCTACAACGCCAAATACAAATGTAACGATAACCTGGACCGCCCTGACCGGCGGCGGCACGGTGACCCCGCCCAACAACCTGACGGCAGAGGCAAGCGCCGCCGGCAACTATGAGTTGCTGGTGCGCAATAACCTCAACGGCTGCGAAAGTCGAGATACTATTACTGTAGATGCCAATACGGCGCCGCCGCAAATCGCCTATACGCAACCGGCGCAGTTCGGCTGTAATCAAAGTAGCGTTGCCATTGACGCTACGGCTACCGGCCCGGCAGCTTCTTTCTCGTCCATCTCCTGGTCGGCTATCAGCGGCGGCGGCACGGTAACGCCCGCTACCGGCTCGCTGAACGTACAGGTAAGCCAGCCCGGCGATTACGAACTCACGGTCGTACGCGCCGACAACGGCTGCGAAAGCACCGAAACGATTACTGTAAGCGCCGACCCCAACGTACCCGTGGCTGACGCCGGCGCCGACCAAAATATCGAGTGCGGCGAAACGGCAGCTCTCGGCGGCAGCGGCACCTCTCAGGGCGCCGGTATCACTTATCAGTGGATTGTGGTTGACGGCGCTCCTTTGACCGGCAGCACTACTACCGCAACCGCTTCTGCACAGGGTGAGGGCAGGTATCGCCTCATCGTAACCAACAGCCTGGGTTGTACCGATACATCGGCTGTCGTTGCCGTTGCCCTCGATTACCCCGAGTCGGCCAACGCCGGCCAGGATGCCTCGCTGTGCGAAAACAACACCAACCTGACCGCCAACCTGCCTACCGGTACTACCGGCGTTTGGACCAGCACTTCTACGGCTGATATTGCCGCGCCCGATGCCGCTACTACCGCCGTCAGCTCGCTCCAGCAGGGCAATAATACCTTTGTCTGGACGCTCTCGGCGCCCAATTGCCCCAACTACAGCGCAGATACAGTAGTCGTTAGCATTGCACTGGCGCCTCAGGCTGCCAACGACGTGCTCAATATCGGCGCCGACAGCCGCGATGCCTCCGTCAACCTGGTGGCCAACGACGGCGTAGGTCAGGGCGATAATTTCAATATTACGCTGGTAGGCCAGCCTACTTTCGGTAGAGTGGACAGCATCTCCGCCGACGGCGTGTTGTATTTCAGCGTTAATAGAGGCGCTGCCGGCCAAACGCAGGTGCAATATCAAATTTGCAACCCCGAATGCCCCACCAGTTGCGATACGGCTGTTGTAGCCATCACCGTTGAATCCGACGGCTTTGTGCCCGAAAGGCCCAATACCATCACCCCCAACGAGGACGGCCTCAACGAATTCCTGATCTTCGACGAGATTTTAAACAACCCGGCCGATATGTTCCCCGACAATGAACTCATCGTGTTCAACCGTTGGGGCGATATCGTCTACCAGTCGAAACCCTATAATAACGACTGGCGCGGCCTCAACAGCGAAGGCAAGGAATTGCCGCACGGCACTTATTACTATATTCTGCGACTCGATATTTCCAATGGCGTCATTATCCGCGGAGATATTACGATTGTGAAGTGATGACTTGTTGTAGGTTGTAGGTTGTAGGTCGGGAAAAACCTACAACCTACAACCTACAACTTACAACCTACAACTCCCCCCTCTTGCTCCTTCCCTTTTTTTCTCCTATCTTTGCCTCGCATTCTTCAGGCAAATCATATCTCCAATAGTTTCTTTTCGGGAAATACCTTTTTGTATTTAATTTCGCTATTCAATTACAAAGCTCAATTCATGAGATTATCAGGATTGTTTTGCCTATTGCTAATAGGCGCCCTCCAACTAAATGGACAGGTAGAAGTTCGCGTCACTGTTCTCAATGGTTCATCTACCACCAACTGTATTGACATATTAAGCGCTCCCGACCCGCTCTGGCAAGTCAATATTGACAATGAAGGTTGGGAGACTTACCCCATGGAAGGCTTTTGTTTTAACGATTTCCCCAATTTGCAGTACCAGCAAAACTACAATTGCCCAGCCGACGTGCCTGCACAAATTGAAGTATGCTTTAAAGCTTTCGAAAACGACGCTTTATTTCCCATATTGTGCCAAATTGACGAATCCTGCAGCGAAACGATATGCCAGATGTTTGCCATTCCGGCGCTGGGCGGCAGCGCAACATATACCCTGGAGCTACCCGACGGGCTAAGTTCAGACGGGGAAGTCACATTTCTTATTGAAAATACATCTTCCACCTTAGTAGACAATGACCTGCCCTGTACCGCATATGATTTCGGGTTGTTATCGTATAGCGCCCACCTGGGCGACGCAACGCTCGGCGGCTTTAGCAATGCTTGTGCCACCAATAACAACGAGCCCAATCCATTTAACAATGGATTTTTCATCAATGATGCGGGTGTCTGGTTCACCTTTACAACCGGCCCCGATCCCAGCGGGGAGATTTACGTACGCATACTCAGCGACCCCCTGAATACCGGCGATGATTTTGACGCCGAAATCCTGATCTATACTTCGTCTGATGGCACTTGCAACGGCAGCCTGAGCAATTTGATCAACCTGACCGACAACCTCGGCCTCGACGGTTTGTTCAGGATCTATTGCCCTTCACCCAATACAACTTATTACGTTCTGGTCGATGGCGGCTACGACACCCCAACCACCGCCAGGGGCGCCTTTGGCATTGAGGTGGTAGACATTGGCGTGCGCGAAGGCGCCGACCTGCGCTGCAACGCTACCGACCTGGGCGTTGTACCCGACGGCGGCAGTGTACAAACCGATTCCCTTCAATCCAACTTCTGCGCAACCGCAACCGGCGATCCCTTTGTAGGCGCCTTTGTAAGCCAGCACTCCGTCTGGTTCCGATTCGTAGCGCCCAGCTCCGGCCACGTCGTCATTGAAGCGCTCAGCGACCGGCTGGTCGATTCCATCGGCTTGCAACTCGCGCTGTACCGCTCTACCAATAACCTGTGTACCGGCTTTTTTTCCAATACAGGTACCAGCTACACTTTTCAAGACCTCGACGAAACCTTTGAAGTCTCCTGCCTGTATGCCGGCACGCCTTACTGGATACTTGTAGATGGCGACGGCGCCAATCCACGGGGCAGTTTTACTATTTCGGTTACCGATGCCGGCGATATTACCCCGGTGACTACCATCGACACAGTATTGTGTTTTGGACAAAGTCTGACAGTTGGCACAAGCATTTATACCCAAAGCGGCAATTACGCCGATACACTGCAGGTTTTTGCCGGCTGCGATAGCATCGTCATTTCGAATGTAACGGTACTCACCCCGGTGCAAGCCACTGCTACGCAAACCTTCCCCGCCATCGGCCTGGGCGACCCCAGCGGAATGGCTACGGTAAGTGCAAGCGGAGGCGCCGGCAACTACACTTATTTGTGGTGCAGCGGAGAAACCGGGCCGGTAGCCAACCAACTACCCGGCGGCCAAAACTGCTGCGTGACTGTTACCGATGCCAATGGATGCGAAGCTATCACTTGTTTTGACGTCGATTACGTGATGGATGTTATTCCGTTATTCGAAAATGATACCCTGCTTTGCTTCGGCGACCAAAACGGACAAATTATTTTCTCCGTACTTGAAGGTCTGGCTCCCTACAATTACAGCTGGCAAAATGCCGCCAATACCCTCAGCGGCACAGGCGTCATCAATGCAGAAGGCCAGCAAGTGATCATCCCCGATTTGCCGGCAGGCACATATACCTTTACCGTTGCCGATGCATACAGTGATAGCACCTTTGTAGCCGTGGTGGTTGAACCCGCCCAGTTGACCGCCCAAGCTATCAACCTCGAACCGGCCAGTTGCTTTGGCGTCTGCGACGGCGCCGTAGATGCGGTCCTCAACGGCGGTACGGGAGCCTACCAACTCCAGTGGTCGAACGGAGCTACCACAAATTCGCTCAGCCAATTGTGCGCAAGCACATATATACTAACGGTGACCGACGCCAACAACTGCACCGTGACACTGCCCGTAACCATTACCGAGCCCGCCGAGTTTATCGCTACGGCCCAATTAACGCAAGCCGTTTCCTGCTTTGAAGGCGCCGACGGCATTGTCAACGTGACGACCAACGGCGTCCCTGTGCAATATCAATGGAGCAACGGGGCCATGTCGGCTACGGTGAGCAACCTGCCTGCCGGGTTTTACGACGTTACCGTCACGAACAGCGACGGCTGCCAGGATTTTGCAGGTGTACAGGTCACCCAACCCGCTGAACCCCTCAGCGTCAGCATCGATGTCAACACAGTGATCAGCTGCGCCGGCGACGCCAACGGCGCCCTGGTAGCGCTGCCCGACGGCCCCTATGTTTCACTCGTTTACAACTGGAATACCGGCGACAACACAGCCGTCGCCGCCGGATTGCCCACCGGTCAATACGCCGTTACCATTACCAATGAAAAAAATTGCGAAGCCGATACCTCGTTTTTTCTCGACGAGCCAACTGCCGTGAACGCCGAACTATCGGCACAAGATATCACCTGCACCAGCGGCCCCAACGGCGGCGCTATCCAGATCAATTCCGTCAGCGGCGGTACCCCGCCCTACCAGTTTTCGATAAACGACAGACAAACCTTTACCTCCACGCCCGCTTTCCTCAACCTGTTTGAGGGCGCATACAACGTCATTGTACGCGACGCCGCTGGCTGCGAACAAGCCTATAGCCAGGTAGTCAACGGCCCGCCCGTGCTGGAGGTCACCCTCGGCGACGACTTTGACCTGCAACTTGGCGACACGGCGACCATTGAAGCTCTGGCCACCAGCGTCAACCTCGCCTACAAATGGACGCCTGAAGCAACCGCAGGCACGCCGGCAATCAACGTAAGTCCTATTATTTCAACCCTATATACCGTTGAAGTTTTTGATTCTATTACCCTTTGCCGGGCTTCCGACGCAGTTTTTGTTACTGTTATAAAAGATCGCCCCGTTTTCATTCCCAATGCTTTCAGCCCCAACGACGACGGGCGAAATGACCTTTTTGTTATCTTTGGCGGCACAGGCATTGCTGAAGTAAAAAGCTTTCGTATTTTCAGCCGGTCAGGAGCTATGATTTTCGAACGCACAAACTTCCAACCCAACGACCCCAACTACGGCTGGGGGGGCGATTGGCGCGGACAACCCGCCAATACAGGCGTTTATGTCTATCTCGTTGAAATTACCTTCGTTGACGGCCAAACGGAAGTGTTTAAAGGCGATGTGACGCTGTTGAGGTAGTTGTCAGTTCGCAGTTATCGGTTGTCGGTTTTATGTTATGACAATTCGGTAACCGATAACTGACAACCGATAACTGACAACCGACAAAGAGAACAAACCATGGAATGTAAAACCTGCCAAACATCTTTAGAGGGCGCCTACTGTCATAACTGTGGGCAAAAATCAATTCAGGACCGAATGACGGTCAAGTCATTGATTGCCCATTTGTTTCATATTGTAACCAATATAGAGCAGGGATTCACCTACACTATCATATCCCTGTTTCGCCGACCGGGAACAGTCATCGCCGATTATGTCAACGGCGCTACCCGGCGTTATTACCACCCCTTGCGGTACCTGCTTTTGATGTCGGGTTTTGCCGTATTGATGTCTTCTACCCTCGATTTTGAAAAAATATTGATGCAATCTAGTCAGATCACCGGAGTTGAACTAACCCCGGAAGCCCTGGCTTTACAAAAGAAGACATACGAAATTGTAGTCAAATATATGTCGGTGGTGTATGTGGCCTTAATTCCTCTGATGAGCCTGGGTTCATTCCTTATATTCAGGCGCCGGGGTTTTAACTATGCAGAACACATGGTGGGCAATGCATACCTTTATGGCCAATTATCGCTTATATCGTTAATTACCAGCAACTTATACCGAATACCTAACTGGATTACGGTTATGGGCGTCATCAATTTCATGGTCACCTTATTGCTCAGCACCTGGTTTTACAAAACCTGGTTCCAGTTGCGCTGGCCGCGCGCTATTTTTCTTACCATTATTGCCATTATGATCAGCTATATATTCATCGGCCTGGCTTCAGGCGTAATTTCCATTGTTTGGGCATTGAAAGACATTCAATAAGATTGCCCATAAACCTCCCGACTTCCCTTCGGTCAGTACGGGACTCCCCCGACATTTAGTCGGGACTCACTTCGTTCGCTTTCAGTCGCATAAACCTATAAACTTATAATCCCAATACCTATCTTACAGCTCAAAATCCGGAATATAGATGCACCTACTCGACTGGATAATAATGCTGGGCTCGCTATTTGGTATTGTGGCATACGGCATATGGAAAACCCGGCATGTGGTAAGCGTACAGAGCTATTTACAAGGAGACCGGGACATGAAATGGTGGACGGTAGGTTTGTCTATCATGGCCACCCAGGCCAGCGCCATCACCTTTTTGTCTACTCCCGGGCAGGCATACGACGACGGCATGCGTTTCGTCCAGTTTTATTTCGGCATGCCCTTTGCCATGGTCATTCTTTGCATTTTTGTGTTGCCCATTTACTTCAGACTCAACGTATATACTGCCTACGAATACCTCGAAAGCCGTTTCGACCTGCGTATGCGCACGCTCACCGCTATTCTGTTTCTGATTCAACGGGGGCTGGCCGCGGGTATCACCATCTACGCTCCTTCCATCGTATTGTCGGCTATACTGGGTTGGTCGCTCGACGCCACCATATTATTTATGGGCGGACTGGTTATTCTTTATACGGCTTTTGGCGGCACCAAAGCGGTAAGCGTTACGCAAATGCAACAAATGACCATCATCCTGATCGGCATGTTTCTGGCCGGTTTCCTGCTGGTATGGCAACTGCCCGGCGATGTGTCATTTCAGGATGCGCTGAATGTAGCGGGACGGTTGGACAAGCTCAACGTACTCGATTTCTCCTTTGATCCATCCAACCGCTACAACTTCTGGTCGGGCACACTGGGCGCTATTTTCCTCTTCCTATCCTATTTCGGCGCCGATCAATCGCAGGTGTCGCGTTATCTCACGGGCAAATCACTCACAGAGAGCCGCATAGGCTTGCTTTTCAACGGTTTACTCAAGGTGCCCATGCAGTTTTTAATCCTGTTTACCGGTATACTCGTTTTTGTATTTTTCCAATTCACCCAACCCCCGTTGCATTTTAACCAATCCAACGTGGCGCAATTGCAAAAAAATCCGGCGCTTGAACAGCAGTACAAGGCATTGGAAGCCCAACACGGGGAGTTATTTCAACAAAAACAACAGGAAGTACGGCAACTCATCAGCGCCATCCGCAATGAAGACGAGGCACAGGTTCAGGAACAAAAAAGCAAAGTAAAATCGCTGTTGGAAAAGGACGCGCAACTGCGCGAATCGGCTGACAAGCTGATCATTGCAGACAATCCGCAGGCGCAGGTAAAAGACACCGATTATGTATTCATTAATTATGTAACCCGTTATTTGCCCATTGGAATTGTCGGTTTATTACTCGCCGTCATCTTCAGCGCCGCCATGTCGTCAACCTCTTCTGAACTCAACGCATTGGCTACAACAACCGTAATTGATATTTATAAACGTTCATTAATTAAAAATCGATCTGACCGGCATTATCTATTTGCGTCCAAGGCGTTTACCATCGGCTGGGGTATACTGGCCCTGTTTTTTGCCCTTACCGCCCGCCTTTTTGAAAATCTCATCCAGGCCGTCAATATCATCGGCTCGGTATTTTACGGCGTCATCCTGGGAATTTTCCTGACGGCCTTTTTCCTGAAAATGGTGCGCGGCAAAGCAGTGTTTTATGCCGCCATTATCTCCGAAGCGGTGATCATTACGGTATATTTCCTCGATAAATACGATATTTTTAAACTGGCTTTCCTCTGGTTCAACCTGCTGGGATGCGGTTTGGTGATGACGCTGGCACTGCTGTTTCAAACAATCGGCAATCATCGGCAGGTGGCAAGCAGTGAGTAATACAGTAAAAAAAAGTCGTGCCACAGGACACGACTTCACAGAATTGAACTAGTATGAAAAAACGCTATGTGGAGATCACACATGATATTCAACTCAAAAATGCCTTAATTGTTACTCGAATTAATCCAAAATCCGACGAACTAGCGACTTTTTCGGGCGAACGGCTCTCTGTTATTCGTTGCGGGTTGTGAATTGTGGGTTTGTTTATAGGTTTACTCTTATTCATAAACCTATAAACTATTTAACTTCCAACCTACAACCTGGAACGGACAACCGACAACATTTTTTCCCGCCGGGAGTTGCAGAAATGCGCGGCATTTCCTTATCTTTGCACTCGCTTCAAAAAGATGGGGCGTCGAAGGGTGATTAGCTCAGTTGGTTTAGAGCGCTGCTTTGACAGAGCAGAGGTCAGCAGTTCGAGCCTGCTATCACCCACGAGATGGGCTGTGGGTATGAGTGTGTGGTGTGAAAGTGTGATTTTAAACACGATGTCATGTTTGATTTTGAGAAGTTGGATGTATATCAGGAGATCAGAATGATCAACGGAAAATTGCTAAAATGGTTATTTGCCCAAAAAAGCGCTGATCCCTACCTGGTAGACCAATTCAAACGCGCAAGCATCGGTTCGCTGCTCAACCTGGCAGAAGGTACCGGCAGAATGAGCAGCGCCGACAAAAAGCGCTTTTACATCTCGGCCCGGGCATCTGTTTTTGAATGCACGGCCATCCTCCAAACCCTGTTAGACCTCCAAATGGTAGAAGAAAGCTTTTATCAGGAATTATACGAAGGCTATGAAAAGATTTCGCGGATGCTATTGGGTATGATCCGCTCACTTGAGTAATATAACACACTTTCACACCCTCACACTCTCACACCCAAACCCAATCTTCGGGGTGTAGCGCAGCCTGGTAGCGCACACGTCTGGGGGGCGTGTGGTCGCAGGTTCAAATCCTGTCACCCCGACACACAAAGGTCGCTTCGCATTGCGGAGCGGCCTTTTTTTTTATCCGCAACGCCTGCGGGGCGTGTGGGCGCAGAGCCTGTCCCGATTGCCCCGCAATCGGGATTCAAATCCTGTCACCCCGACACACAAAGGTCGCTTCGCATTGCGGAGCGGCCTT
>DAINSQ010000006.1:48162-66368 GCA_036741235.1 Saprospiraceae bacterium
TTTTTTTATCCACCACGCCTGGACAGCGACTCGCAACCGAACAAATCTTTACGTAAATAAACCTTTAACTCGCACCACTACCACACTATCGTCGCCACCCCTCGCGGCGGTACCGAATAATCGAATTTTCTGTTGCCCTGCACGGCGGTGAAAGTCTTGTAAGTAGTGCCGTAATTGCATACTACCATAGCTTTTGAACCGTCGGTATTCTGGAATGCTACGGCTTCTACATCGCTCAGCGTGGGCGGTACTATGGCCGATATACGCACAGCGCCCGGCCTGACAAATTTGGAGAAGTGGGCGATGGAGTAATATTCTTCGTTGTAGGTGACTTGACTGCTCACTGTATTCACGGTAATCACGCCCCGGCAATTGCCGCAACCGCCATTCTGGGGGCCGTAACCCTGGTCGAGGGCGAGATTCCATAGCAAGGCCGTTTTTGACCAATTCAGGGCCGTGCCAATGAAGATGTTTTTCATGTTCCACATCAGGTTGTCGCCGAAGTTGGTAGCCCAGGCGCCACCGGAGATTTCAGTGAAGTATAGCCCTTTGTCGGGATGCGCATTGTGCACTACGCTCATGGCCGATACCTGCCCGCCGTAGGCGTGAAAGGCCGAACCGGCGATATATTGACGAGCCTCAGGATCGTTTAATATGGAGATCGCATAGTCGGTATTGTCCCAGTTATGGTCGTATACGATGATTTTAGTATTGAGCCCGGCAGCGGCAAATCGCGGGCCGAGGTGATTTTTGATAAACTGCAATTGCTCGCCGCTCTGCATTTCCATGCAGGGATAGTTGGCCGTAAAATACAGCGGTTCGTTTTGCGGCGTGACGGCGTCAATGGTGATACCCTCCTGCTGCATCTGTTCGATGTATTTCACAAAATATTGGGCGTAGACATCGTAGCAGTTGGGATTTAGTTTGCCGCCTTTCATGTTTTGGTTGGTTTTCATCCAGGCCGGGGGGCTCCAGGGCGTGCCCATGAGCCTGATGTCGGGAGCGATGGCGATGATGTCTTTGAGAACGGGGATGACGTCCTGGCGGTCCTGGCTGAGTGAAAATTGCTGCAGGCTGAAGTCAGTCTGCCCGGCGGGCATGTCGTCGTAGGTGAAGTCGGACAGCGAGAAGTCGGAGGCGCCCATGGTGAGGCGCAGATAAGAAATGCCGATGCCTTTATTCGGGTCGAACAGCGCTTCGAGGGTTTTCTGGCGGGTGACGGGGTCCATTTCCTGGTGGATGAGCCAGGCCGAGGAGCCGGTCAGCGCCGCGCCATAGCCTTCTACGATCTGGAAAGTTGTGGCCGTATCCACCTCGATTATCGACCAGTTGGAGGCCGACAGCGGTTTGATGGACAGGTCGGCTTCGCGGTTGAATAGTTTGACTTTATCGCCGCGGGTGAGCCATACCTGGGCTTTGCCAATGGCGGTGGTGTCGGGGATGTCGACGTCGTCGTCGTTGTCTTTTTTGCACGAAGAGGCACTGCTCAATACAAATGCGAGTACTAGCAACAAGATGACCCGATAGTTGAGGAATGATGATATTTTCATGTTATTTTTTTAACCACAGATTTAAACGGAGTAAAACGGAGTTCCTCAGAGTGACATAAAAAACTCTGTGTCACTCCGTTTTACTCCGTTTAACTGTGGTAAAATAATCAAAGTTCAAATCTAGTACCCAGGGTTCTGGGTCAACTTCGTGTTTTTATCCAATTCCGCCTGGGGGATAGGCCACAGCAGCCTGTCCTGATTCAACATATACCCCAGGTTCACCCCGCCGACGCCTGTAGCGTTGTTCATCACTTCGATAGCCCTGCCGGTGCGCTTGAGGTCGTACCAGCGGTGGCCTTCGAATGCCAGCTCAAGGCGCCGCTCTTTTTCGATGGCCAGTCGCATCGCGGCCTGTGTTGTAGCGGTGGTATTGGGCAAATTCACGCGGTTTCTGATCTGGTTGACCAACGCCGCAGCGCCGGGTGTATCGCCGAGTTCGTTGAGGGCTTCGGCTTTCAGCAACAGGATATCCGCCAGGCGGATGAAAATATAGTTCTGATTGCTGCCCTCGTTGAAGTTGCGGTATTTGTTGATAAACGGGTAATTGTTCTGCGGCCAGTGGGAGTCCGACCATCGGCCTGTGACGTCGAGGAAGATGATCGACGCATTTTTGCGGATTTGGTCGTTTTCGTCGTCAAAAGCTTTGACGAGGTCGTTGGAAGGCAGGTTGAACTTCTTCCAGTCGAGGCCGCGGAAAATTCTGGTACCCCAGTTGCCGTCGATAATGCCGCCGTTGTAATTGATCTCGAAAATGGCTTCCGGCGAGTTTTCGTGCAGGTTGTCCCACAGGTGGTCATAATTCGACAACAGGCTGTATGGGCCTGCAATCACGGCGTCGCAGTATTGTTTCACCTTGTTCCAGTCGTGCGGCTCAATGGTGGCGTATACTTTGGCCAACATGGCGTTTACTGCGCCGGTGGTGACAAACCCTTTGTGAATATCAGAAGCCTTTACATTGGGCAATGCTACTTCGAGGTCGGCGATGATCTGGGCGTAGATGTCCTCTTTGGGCGCCCGGGGCGGAAACAGGATGGGGTAAATATCGGGCAGGATATCTACGCTGATGGTCCTGATTTCGGTGAGTTGCAGGGGCACATCACCCCAGAGTTGCACGAGTTGGAAGTACATAAAAGCCCGGATAAACGACGCTTCCCCGAGGATTTCCTTTTTACGGGTTTCGCTGAGCGCGGGGTCGGGCACGGCATTGACGTTGTTGATCACCGAGTTGGCCTTGCCGATGGTGGAGTACAGGTAGGCCCAGTCGCGACTCACGTTGGTATTGGTGGCGTCAAGCTTATAGTCGTCGATCTGGAAGTTGGCCGGGTTGTCGCCGCCGGCGTAGGCGTCGTCTGACTGCGCATCGCCGTTGACGAAGTAGTCGAGCTGGTAGTATTCGTTTTTAAAATCGGCATAAACGCCGGCCAAGGCTGCCTCTACCTCGGCAGCGGTGTGGTACACTATCGAATCGCCCGTGGAATTATCTACGGAGACACCCTGGGAAACCGGTTCCAGTTCGAGGAAATCTTCACACGACTGAAAGGCGAAGGCCAGGATCACGGCGGCCAATATGATGGTTATTTTTTTCATCGCAAATCATTTTAAAATTCCACATTAAACCCAACCGTCACGGTAATTGCCTGCGGATAGGTGCCGTAGTCGATACCCAATTCGGTGGCGCTTCTGCCAAATGCGTTGACCTCGGGGTCGAAGCCGCTGTATTTGGTAAAGGTAAGCAGGTTTTGTCCGGTGGCGTATACCGCCATGCGCTGGATGCCGGTCGGCGATTTGGCGCGGTCGATAAGGCGGTACAACAAGGTGACCTGCTTGAGGCGAATATACGAACCATCTTCAACAAAACGCGTGGAGTTGCGCACGTTGTCTACGTTGCCGCCGCCTGCTGCCCTCGGAATATCGGTATTCCGGTTTTCGGGCGTCCAGCGCCGCAACACGGCCACCGATTGGTTTTTGCTGTCGAACATGCCTTCCAGGTCTATACGGGTGGCGTTGTAAATGTCGTTGCCGTAGCTGCCCTGGAAGAAGAAGTTGAAGTCGAAGCGCTTGTAGGTAAACGAGTTCGTAAGGCCGAATACAAAGTCGGGTTGCGCATTGCCGATCACGGTGCGGTCGCCGGTGTCGAAAACGCCGTTGCCATTGACGTCGCGGTATTTGATGTCGCCGGTTTCGGGATCGACGCCGTCGGAGACGTAGCCGAAGAAGGAGCCCAGCGACAGTCCTTCGCGCACGATGGCTACGTCCTGGTTATTGCTGTAAATACGCCCGAAGTAGTATACGTCGGTATATTCAAGTGCGGTAACTTTATTTTTGTTAAATGAAATATTGAAATCGGTATTCCAGCGCAGGGCGCGGTTGGTATTAACTGTCGAAATGTTGAATTCCAGGCCTTTGTTTTCGATTGAACCGGCGTTGGTTTGTATGGTCGTAATCGGCAGCGAGTTAGACAGTTGCACGTCGAGCAGCACATCGTCGGTTTTTTTAATATAGGCGTCGATATTGACGTTGACCCGGTAGTTGAACATCGACAGGTCGATGCCTACG
Source organism: Saprospiraceae bacterium (assembly GCA_036741235.1). GTDB lineage: Bacteria > Bacteroidota > Bacteroidia > Chitinophagales > Saprospiraceae > JABWBR01. Next base: position 52,269 of record DAINSQ010000006.1, read on the forward strand.
TTTGATTGTGCGGTGGTTTCCCAGCGCAGGTCGGGGTTGCCGTAGGAGACTTGTACGGCCGCCGGTCCCGACAGCGGGTTGGTAGACATTCGGCGGTAGTAGGAAATCAAGCCGTAGCGGGCGTAATTGGAGATGCCCTCCTGGTTGCCGTTTTTACCCCAGCCGCCGCGCAGTTTCATATCGTCGATAAACGAGAGGCCCTGCATAAAGGGTTCGGCCGAGATACGCCAGGCCGCCGAAAACGAAGGCATGGTACCCCAGTGCTGTGCCAGCTTGGAAGAGCCGTCGCGGCGCAGACTGGCCGTCAGGTAGTATTTATTATTAAAATCATAGGTAGCGCGACCAAAAAACGAAGCCAGGGCCCATTCCTGAATATTGGTACTGGCGGTGATATTATTGGCGGCGTTGAGGGTTGTTACCGATACGTCTTCGGGGAAGTCGTTGCCCTCGATGTACGAATCGTTCCAGCGTTGTTTCTGGATACTGCTACCCGCGAGTATCGAGAAGTTGCTTTTGCCGACCGTCTTGACGTAGTTGAGGGTGTTTTCCCATAGCCAGGTTGAGGTATTGCTCTTGTCGGCACGACCGATGCCGTTTTGGCTGCGGCCGAAAGTAGTACGGAACGGGTCGAGGTAGTAATCCCACTGATGGGAGTTGAGGTCGATGCCCACATTGGTTTTAAACGACAAACCCTCCAGAATAGCAAAATCGGCGGTGACGTTGCCAAAGAGGCGGTTATCAAGTGCTTGTTGCCTGGGGCCTTCCATATAAGCCACGGGGTTTTCCCAGGAGGGCTGGAACGGGTTGGGGTCGAATTGCCCGCTGCCGTCGTCTTTATAGATATTGAGGAACGGCGGCGTATTGAGCGCGCTCATGATCACCCCGCCGCGGCCCGAGCTGGCGTTGTCGGGGGTATCTTTCGTTTTGGAATGCAAAACGTTGATGCTCGCGCCGATTTTGAGCCACGATTTCAGGTTGTTGTCGAGGTTGAGCCTGAACGAATAGCGGTCGAAGCGGGCGGGGCGCACGATCCCCGTATTATTGAGATAACCGGCGGAAAAGAAGTAGCGCGATTTGTCATTGCCGCCGGAATAAGAAAGCTGGGTAGCGTTGTTTTGTCCAGTACTAAAAACCTCCTTACTCCAGTCGTTGAAGTCGGTTTGGGTGGGGTCGAGCGCGCCGGGGATAATTTCGTCCATGAGGTCGCGGTAGCCTTTAGTCGTCAGGACCTCCACCGTTTTGCGCAAGCGGGAGATACCGGCGTAGGCATCGAGGCGGATGACGGGTTCGTTTTCCTTGCCGCGTTTGGTAGTGATCAGCACCACGCCATTGGCGGCGCGGGCGCCATAGATAGCAGCCGACGATGCGTCTTTGAGTACCGTCATAGTAGCGATATCAGTGGGGTTAAGCCCTCGGATATCGGTGGTAGGAACGCCGTCAACTACGTAAAGCGGTTCGTTGCCGGCTAACACGGAAGTAGAGCCGCGCACGCGTACCGAGATATCTGCGCCGGGTTTGCCGGAGGGCTGTACTACCTGCACCCCGGCGGCTTTGCCCTGCAGGGCTTCAGCTGCCGACACCAGCGGTCTTTCTTTGATAGCGGCTTCGTCGACGGTCACAACGGCGGTCGATAAATCCTTTTTCTTTTGAGTGCCGTAGCCTATTACCACTACCTGTTCGAGCAGTTGGGCTTCCTCTAGCATAATCACGTCAAGCGTGGTTTGGCCTGCGATAGTAATATCCTGCGAGGAGAATCCCACGTAGCTAAACCGCAGAACGCCGCCGTCATTGGCATTAATCTGATAGGCGCCGTCAAAATCGGTTACCGTACCGGTAGAAGTGCCAACCAATTGCACCGTAACACCGGGAAGACCGACGCCGCCGGCATCGGTGACTTTACCCGAGATAAGCCTGCCTTGAGCGCCGGCTGCGACAGCGAGCGCCATACATACCAGCAGGGCGTAAATTTTGGCCATGATTCGATTTTTTTGCGTGTTGGTGATCTGATGTGGGAGCGTCAATGATGTTTGGGGTAGTTTTTGTGCAGGCTCCCAAAAGCAAAAACAGGAGCGGGCAGTTTCCCGCTCTCGCTCCTGTTATTCGAGATAGCAATTAATACAAACGCGTGTTAACGTTCGAGTACAATCGACCAGGCGGCGCCGCCGTTGTGGTCTGCCGAAATATCTACCGATACGAACAAATATTCTTTGGTGGGGCTTTTTGCATAGCCGATCACCTCGTATTTGTTGGTTGTATTGCCGCCGTTGGGCGGGTTGGCGTTATTGGTGTTTTCACCGCCGTAGTAGCCTTTGTAGAAGCCGAGGAAAGCGGCTTTGGTGGGCGATCCGTTGGTCAGTGTGATCACGGCTCTGTCGCTGCCTGAAGCCGGCGTAAAGGTATACGAGTGGGTGGCGGTGCCGAAGGCCGCGCCGTTGCCCGTGAGCGCCAATTCTGCATCAGAGATACAGCCATTGGCAAAAGGCGCCATGTAGCCGTCGTTGCGGGCGTCGCCGTTGGTTTTGTATTGATAAACGCCGCCGGCGCTGAAGATAAACTCGTCATTGACGATGCACGACCAGTCGTCGCCGCCGGTTGAAGAGCCGTCAAGGAAGTTGGCCGGCACTTTCCACCAACTGTTGCTGCCCAGACCCGGGCCTACGAAAATAGAGTTTTCTGCATTGCGAATTTTCCATGCGCCGCCCTGAAGCAGTGCGTCCGTCAAAGGTTCGGAAGTAGTAAAGGCTTCCTGTGTGGCCGAGCTGCTTCCCGAGTTGTTGGTGGCCGTCAGTTTGATATTGTAGACGCCTCCTGCGGCATAAGTATGCGTCGGGCTGGTGGCGGTAGAGGTGTTGCCGTCGCCAAATTCCCACAGGTACGATAAGCCGTTTTCGGAAGTATTGGTAAGCGTAACGGTGAGCCCGTCTACAACAGCCGTAAAGCCTGCAATCGGAGCGGGTAGCGGAATCGGAGGCGTTTGAGCGGGGTTGTCGTAGTGTACGAGCACCATGCGCCAGTAAGCGTCATCAGTAGCATTGGCTGCGTCAAATTTCCAGCCTACTTCCAGTATCAGGGTATCAACTGCTCCGTCGGAGAGCTTGATGATGTCATAGGTAACCGATTGCTGCGGTACCTTCACTTCGGTGTCGGTGCCAATTTTGGGCAGGCCGACGAAAGCGCCCAGTCCGTTTACGGTTAGCTGGTTGCCAAGTGTAAAGGTATGTTCGCCGTCGCCGAAAGCGGAGAGATCAACGCCGCCCGGGCCTACCAGGTTGGTGGCATTGGTTTCCTGACACAGGTTGGCGGGTTCGAATACGCCGCCTTCTGCCCAGAAGTCACCGTTAGAGTTGTACTTCATCGTGCCGTCGCGGCCGAACGTCCATTCATCATTGAGAATGCAAGGACGCAATGCCAGTTCGTCGTTGTTCAAACCCTGTGCCCACCAGATGGTGCTGCGGTTGATCGGGCCGACTTCCAGGGGGTAGCGACCGGTACCAACTTCGCGGAGCAGGATCCAGGTTTTGGAGACGTCGCCAACTAGTTTGGTCAACTCTGCGTTCGGGTCGGTGAGTACCAATTCCTGCGTAAATACGTCAGTGTTTTTGCCGTTCAAAGAAGTTGCAGTCAAAGTAACGGTATAAGTGCCGATAGCGGCATACACGTGAACGGGATTTTCTTCTGTAGAGATGGCGGTGTTATCGCCAAAATCCCATTCCAACTTGGAGTAGTTCTGCGAAGCGCTGGTAAATGTTACCTTTTTAAAATCTACAGCGTCAACTTCATAGGTAAAACTCGCCAGTACTTCGGGTTCGTCCTCGTCTTTACAAGAGATTTGCGTGCCTACCACTATGAGCAATAATGCCCACAACAAGTAATACGTGTTTTTCATAATCAGACTAGTTTGATTTTGATTTTATGAAATACAAAGTTAGGATTACCGAAGTATTCAGACACCGCTTTCAGGCTTAATATTAGTTGGGCAAAATGATGATTTTTATCATTGACTCAATTGGAAAAATATCTATCATTATTAAATTTAAAAATTATATTCCGAAATAACAATATTGTCAAAATTTATCAAATCAACCATCAATAACATGGCAGCCTGTTGTACATCCTGCTTATCTGGTCAATTTCCCAAATAATCCCCCCCTCCCATCCCGCCAATCCCCGAAATCCTGTATATATTTGTAAATGACGGTCACTTTTCAGATGTAAAACGCACTACTCTCATGTCAAAGCGCCAAATAGACGACAAGATGTTGATGACTGAACTGCTGGGATCAACAGCGCAGCGAGAAAAAGCGCTCCGCTATATCTTCAGTAATCTGGAATGGAAAACCATGTGTATCCGGTACGTACAGTTGAAAGGCGGCAATGAACAAGACGGGGAAGATGTGTTTCAGGAAGCTATTATTTTGTTCGACAGAAATATACGGGAGGATCGCTACAAAGGGGAAAGCTCGCTGCAAACCTACTTTATGGCTATCGCAAAATGGTATTGGTGGGGACAGTGGCGCAAACGGCGCCCGCAGGAAGAACTCAGCCCCGCTCAACACGACGCCCAAACCGAAGGCGTTGAAGCCCGCCTGCTGGCCGATGAAAAGAAAAATTTCCTCCGCCAGGCCCTCGAAAAACTGGGTGATCGATGCAAACAAGTACTTGAATTGTACCAGTTGCATTACTCAATGGAAGAAATTGCAATTGAGGCAGGCTTTAGCGGTCCGGATATGGCGAAAAAGGAGGCCTATCAATGCCGCAAAAAACTCAAGAACTTTTTTGACAACAATCCCGATTGGGTGAACCGGGTTAAATAAACCGCTATGGACAGGAATGAAATTCAATTCGACAAAATAGAAAGCTACCTGCGAGGGGAAATGCAGGCAGCGGAAGCAGCAGATTTCGAACGACAAATATCAGCCGACCCCGGCCTGAAAACGCAGGTGGATATGCAACGGCTGGAACATGACGCTATGGAGATGCTCGTGGAAGACAAACTGCGCGCCCGGATGAAACGTTGGAAAGAAGAGAACAGCGGCAACAACGCCAACAAACGGGGCTGGTGGTTTTGGGGCGGCGCGATACTGATTATGACCACGGCAGCCGTCGTTTATTGGAACTACGACCGCCCCGAGTTGCCTCAACCTGCCGGGCCGAAACAGGAGAGCCCCGCAAAACGACAGGATATCCCGGTTGCACAAGATGACAAGAACTCAACTTCGCCGCCTCAACAACCAACACAGCCTCCTGTCCAACAAAAACCCGCCCAAGGCGGCAACGAATACCTTGCCCTGGCCGACGAAGCCTACAGCCTGGCAGAAGACCTGAATCTCCGCACCGGCGACGACGACCCAGACTCCCCACTTGATAAGGGTATTCAGGCTTTTGAAGACGAAAATTTTAAAAAGGCCATCCGGGAGTTGAGCCCCCTTGGCCCGGAAATCGGCGAAGACTACTACGACCGCGCCCGGGAGTTGCTGGGCCACGCTTATTTTCGCGACAGGCAGTTTGGCGAAGCCGCCCGCATTTTTGAGCAAATGGCCAACGACCGGGAGTTCCTGGAAGTGCGCCAATACGGCGAATGGTACCTCACCCTGGCGCTACTGCCCAATTACGATTCAAACCGCAGCCGGGTGACGACCCTGTTGAAAAATATGACTGGAAATCCGCGGCATACATACCACAAACAGGCGGTTGATTTGCAGGAAAAACTGGGGCGTGTGAAGTAATTGCAATTACCTGACCGCCCCCATATCGCCGATGCCGATCATGCCGGCCCAGAAGAAGGGATGCAGTAGTTCGCCGTTGTTTTTATTTTTTTTCAAATACTCCATTTTGGCCAGCCGAAGCGCTTCGTCTTTGGTTTTGCGCTTTTTCAGGTATTTGTAAAACGCTATCGCCAGGTCTTTGGTCGCTTGCTCCTCCACTTTCCAGAGCGTTGTCATGATACTTTTAGCGCCGGCATAGGCAAATGCCCGCGCCAGACTTACAATGCCTTCGCCGCGCTGAAGTTTACCCGTGCCTGTCTCACAGGCGGACAATACGACCATATCGGCGTTAATCGACAGATTGTATAGATCCCGGGCATAAAGTTTGGCAAATTCTCCCTGAGTATCGGGCAGCCCAAAGGCCAGGTAGGCGTAATCCCCTACCCTGTCGTCGGCTTTGGCATGCGTCGACAAATGCAGTATGCGGTATTGCGGGGCCAGTTCCTGAAACTTCCCGATCGAAGCGGCATCTCCATAATACGAATCCCCTTTCAGCAATTTGGCGATGGTTTTGACCTCCAGTCCGCTAGCCGGCAACAAGCTCAACGAATCTTTCAACGCCAGGTCGGCGCTGTAATCCAGGCTGTCCAGGCGCACCACCAAAGTATCGGCGTCGCCGCCAAAAAACGGAGCCAATGCCAGTAACTTGCCCCCTGGCTCCTGCCGGTGCTGCTTATTGCGCATCGTGTTGAGCAGCGTTGCCGAATAGGAATAACTCAATTGATGCGTTTTTACAAAAAACGGGTAGTTGCTGAAATCGGCCTCCGCCGCCGGTTTTTCGCTGAGCAGCGCTTCGAAGGGCACGTAGCCCAATGCGCCGTCGGGTATGATGATAACCTGGGTAGTTAGTTTGTCTTTAACAGGCGCAATGAGCAGGTTGTATAGTTCAGCGGCGGCTTCGGCGTAGTTTCTGTTGGCGCGCGCCTTCAGCCGGGGGCTTCGCTTTGCCTTTGGCGCGCCGTAATAGCCGTATATTCCTTCCCGGGTCATCTTTTGGATCAATTGCTGGAACCCGGAATCAATTTTCACCTCCTGTACTTCATAATAATCCGGTTGAATCAGGAAAATAAACAGGCTGCTGTCGCCCACCACATATTCTACCAGTGACTGCCCGGGTTGCAGCAGGTTGCGTTGCACTTGCTCCACGGTGAGTGTGGATAGGTCGTATTTGGCGCGGTAATAATCCGGATAGGACAATTCCATACGCTGTTTAAGGCTATCGTATCGATTTGTCAAATTAAAAAGTACATTGGAAATGGCAAGTACAACTGTATCTGTTTCGTTTAATCCAGATGAAAGTTTTTCCTGCCTTTTTTTATCATAAAATGCAATATCCATTCGGTAGTTATACTCTTCTTGAAGTAATTCCTGAGGGATTCCAGAAAAATGAAGCGCCTCAGTCTCTCGAATTGATTTATATAAAATTCTACTTTTATTAAGTTCGCTTAAATGAAAAGACATTGATCTAACCTGATCCTCATTTATGTTCATATAATCAGCAATGGCTTGGTGGTATACCTGCAATAATTTATCGACGTTACTATTATACAGATTACCCGTACTTAAATAGTCAACAATTTGAAAATGCATATTATAGTTATCAATTAAATCCTTATGGAAAAACCTGGAGCGTTTGATAACATTCCTTTTTAGTCCTAAATATTCTAGCAACAAAAAAATATCTGTCACCTGCCTATAGTCTCCCAAATAAACATAATTCAGAGACCGCTCAGTCTCCTTTAATAATTCCTCAGCTTTCAAAAAATTGCCTCTTTTTATCTCTAACTCCGACTGTTTAATATAACACTTCGATACAGCTGGATGTTTTTCTCCAAAAATCGATTTGTATAACCCAAGCGCTTTATCCAGGTATATAGCTGAAGTTGACAAACTGTCTTCTTTTAAATAAAAGCCCCCGTAATTATAATAAGCATTTGCTATATCGGGATGATTTTCACCAAATGTGCCAAGCCTGATGCTTAAAGCCCTATCTAAATAAAGTAAAGCTGAATCACGCAGTCCTAATAATTGATAAATTTGACTTAAATTTTCATATGTATTTGCAATGGTCACATTTTTATCTCCAAATTTTCCATATAAGATAGCAGCTGATTTTTTATAATACTCCAGTGCAATATTAATTTCGCCCAAAGTGGAGGCTGCGGCGCCTAAATTATGGTAGGAAGCCGCAACGCTTGGATGGTTTTCACCCAGGGCTTTCAGCCGTATACTCAAGGCTTTTCGGTGATATTCCATAGCTTTATGATAAGCTCCTTTTATATCATATACAATTCCAATATTGTTATATGGGAAGGCAACGTTTGGATGAAAATCGCCTAAAACAGCGCTTAATTTTTCTGCCGATTGTTGATAACTGCTAATAGCTTTATCATAATCTCCTTTTATTCGGTATACATTTCCAAGATTATTCTGCAATATACCAATAGAAAGTCGCTCATCTTTTTGAGATTTTTGTCTGATCTTCAATGCTTCATTATAGCAGAACAATGCGGTGTCATAATCTCCAAGCGATTTATAGGGTATACCCAGTGTTGTATATGAATCTGCCACTCTCGCATGATCCCGCCCGAAAATCATCACTCTCAGATCCAACCCTTTCTTTATATTATCTATACTTTTGCTGTATTCACCCATTGCATTATTTACTAATCCAATGTTATTATAACAATCTGCAACTTTTTCATTGATGGAACCATAAATTGATTCATATCCTTCCAAGGCCTTGTAATAATAAACCAAACTTTCTTCATAAGAAGCCATTTCATCTAAAATACTACCTATCATAAAATAAATCCCAATGGTGGTAAGATGGCCGTTGCCATAATACGACGCTGACAGGCTTAACGACTCCTTCGCTTTTATGATTGCATCTTTATAGTTGGCTTTGCTGCTTAATTGTTTTACTTCATCGATTAAGTTATTTATCATCACGGAATCAGTCCTGACATGTTGCTGATTATCAAGCGAAGGACTATTTTGAGAAAACAGAAAAAACCAGGACGGGCTCAATACTAGAATAAAACTTACAATATAGCGCATGGCAAATATTTAATCAAATGAATATATACAAAGATAGCTAAATCGCAATATTCGCCAAAAAAGACCGTACAACAATAAAAATTCACCAAATTGGAATCCACACATATCACTATAACGTGCTGATTCAAAACACATCTCAAATAAAATAACAAGCCCCCCGTAAATACAGATCGTGATGCCTCTTATTTTCTCGTTGCTCCTAGATTTCCCTCTCCAGCGAGGTGACCGGAATTCAAAAAAATATATCAGACGCCGGACGGCTTCAATCCGTCCGGCGCCTGCGTGTAATCAGGGATGACAGTGAAAATTCACTTTTTTATTTACGGTAATATCGCCCTCGTGGCTGAGGATTGCAACAACCTCCAGCTCCATATCAGAATGGCTGGAGACGTTATTTACCCATTGCTCGCTAATTGTCAGGTTTTTACCATGCGCGTGCTCATCAGCGCTGAAAACAACCGAATTATCCGATTTTTTCCGGATGTAGACTTCATAACCGTGCAATTCGCCTTCGGTGGCGATCGTGGCGTTTATTTGAACCGCTGCACCATTGTCAAACGTCGCTCCCTCAGCAGGCGATGAAATGCTTATATCTGCAGTGGTTACTACCGGGTCGTCGTCGTTTTTACAAGCGCCGATAAACACTACGGCGAACAAGATGGCTGCAGCCGATGCAGCTATTTTAATAAAAGCGTTCATGTATGCTATTTTTTTTGAAAAATAAATAATCAAGATGTAGCACGATAGCGCTTTAGCCTCAGGCCGTGAATCTACACCCTGGTATCAATATGGAATTGATAAAAATGTTATGCGCGGCGATCGCTTTCAGGTGGGCGAAAAACGGCGTCGAAAAAAATGCGGCTGTACCCCTCCTCTGCATAATATGCGCCCCTGGCAGCGCGAAAAGCTGCTGTAAAACACACCGCAGGCAGGGACCTGGAGACAGGAATATAATAGTCGATTTTTAGTAATTTCAATGCCCGAGCAGGCAGCGTTTCATCACTTTCTGTTTGTTTGTCAATTTGTTGCAATCGCTTTTTCAACTGACATTTACCATGACAATTCAACGCCGGCCTTTTTCGGTTTTCGCACAACGACTGGGAAATGACTCGTTGATTGTACTTCCAATGCGCCAACACCCCTATTTTGAACAAAACGGGGTTGATTAAAACCATTAGAAACGCGATGGAAAGTACCTGCCTTTTCATGGCAATAAAGTTAAGCCTTATTTCCGCGTGCCGGCCGACTAATTCAACAATTGTCGTTGACTTTTCTCAATTTGCTTTTTCACGCTATGCCGCGGCTATAACTCCCTCAACCGCTCCGCCGCCCACTCCGGCGTGATGTCGCGCTGGGGGTTGGCAAGCATTTCATAGCCCACCATAAACTTTTTTACTGTAGCGCTGCGCAACAACGGCGGGTAGAAATGCATGTGCCAGTGCCACTCCGGGTGCGGGCCGTCGTTGACGGGCGACTGGTGCATGCCGGCGGAATAAGGGAACGATACCCCAAATAATCGGTCGTATTTGGCGGTGAGCTCGCGCAATATCCAGGCCAAAGCGCATTGCTCTTCCTCGCTGAATTCCTGCAATGTGGCTACATGCCGGCGACTGATGATCATGGTTTCATAGGGCCATACCGCCCAAAAAGGAACCAGCGCGGTGAAATGATCGTTTTCACAGACCAGCCTGACTTGCGCTTTGCGCTCCAGAGCCAGATAATCACCCAGCAAACTCCGGCTGTGTGCGCTAAAATAGTCCAACTGCCGGGCCGTCTCCTTGACAATCTCCTGCGGCAGCGCATGTTGCGCCCAGATTTGTCCGTGCGGATGCGGGTTGCTGCAACCCATGATCTCTCCTTTGTTTTCAAAAATCTGGATATAGCGGATATCAGGGTTGGCGGCCAGGTTGTTAAACTCCTCTACCCACAGGTCGATCACCGCGATGAGGGCCTCCAGGCTGAGTTTCGACAGCGTGAGGTCGTGGCGCGGCGAAAAGCTGATGACCCGGCAAATGCCTTTTTCACTTTCTGCTTGTAATAAGCCGCCCAACTCGTATTTGCCGGCAGGGGTATCGGGCAGCAAAGCGGAAAAGTCGTTGGTAAACGCGTAGGCCCCGGAATAGGGCGGATTGAAGCTGCCGTCGGCGCGTTTGTTGCCGGGGCATAAATAACAACCCGGGTCGTAGGCCGGGCGGTTGTCGGGCGGCAGGTTTTCTACTTTGCCCTGCCAGGGCCTTTTGGTGCGGTGCGGAGATACCAGTATCCACTCGCCGGTGAGCAGGTTGAGCCGCCGGTGCGGGTGTTCTTTGATGTCGAAAACAGTTGACGCTGTTTTTTCCATTTTGTAGCTAGATGTTTTTTACCGCTGAGGTAAAATTAATATGCGTATTTTTAACCACAGAGTTTATGTGTTTTTGGCGATGAAAAAAGTAAAGAAATACCGGCGTGTCGATAATCTATACAACAGAAACGCCAACTTACTGATAACAAATAAACTATCACTCAACAACAAGCGTCGCCGACGTAATTTCAATCCAGGAATCCGCTTCTCCGGTGGTCGCCGTGCCTTTGGCCGGGCGGACCGACAACTGCAGTCGCTCCAGCTTGTCGGCCCTGAAAAACTCACCGGCCAGGCCGCGGCCGGCAGCGAGTATAAACCAGTAATTCCATCGCCCGGGATAACCCAGCGGCAGCAACGCCGAGGGCCCGGTATGCAGTTTTTCCAGCGGTATTTCCAGTACGCTCCAGTCGGGTTGCACCTTGAGCGCTATCGTCCAACCTGTGCCGTCGCTTTCTACCAGCGTGATGTAGACCTCCTGCCCGCGGCATACGCCCCGGGCCTCAACCAGCAGCTTGCGGGCATTTTCCAGGTGTTTCTTGCGAGGCGTAACCTTGTGCAAAACGGGTACGGAAATCGTATAATCGGCGAGCGATTGATCCATTTGCAGGGGTAAACTGAGGCGCAACGCGGCTTCGCCGCTATGGGAGGCAGGTACGATGCTGTAAATACCGTGGCGGACCCCGTCGCCGATGCGGGTAAAGTTGAACTGCCGAAAATCTTCGCCGGGCGCCAACAGGCGTAGCGGCGTATTGGCGTTTACCAGTTGCGACGACCACAAGGGTCCGCCGTAATAATCCCAATCGTAAGGGGTTTTATTCGTGCCTGCGGGGAAATTATAGGTGTCGCCACCGTCTTTAACCACAATACAATACTCCAGCCAGCCCTCCCCCAGCCTATCGTCGTCGATGGTTGCGCTGTAGGTGTAGCCGGCAGTTCGCAGCATCGGTTTTGACATAAACCAGTGAATATCGCTTTTTTTGTAATACAGCGTCACCGATTCGGGATACTGGTGACTGTAGACATCCGCTTCAACGACAAAAGGTTGGCCGGCTTCATAGCTCTCGCGGTGGCGCAACGCCGCATGCGGCGGCGACTGTTGATCTTCGAGCATCACAAATTCCCGCATCCCCAGGGCGCCGATAGCCGGCGGGAGCGTCGTGAGGTCAAAGCCGGACTGTTTGACGAGAATATAGACCCCGGGGCGAATATCAAATTGGCCGTTATGGGCACTAGTCTGATAGCTGACTGTCATATCCAGCGGTCGTACGTAAAACGTCCCCCCCAGATCGGGCAACAACACCGTCATAGGCCACAGGCGGCTAATACTGCGGGTAACCAGTTTGCCCGGGCTTGGCATATTAAAAGGATCCTTGATCGCCACTGCATCGGGGTAAACCTCCAGTCGCCAAACGCCGTTTTGTATTTTATCCAAAAAATAGATCCCCTTGCCTTCGTATTTCACCACCGGCGACGATCCGTAGCCGATAATCTGCCGCAAGGCGCCCCGGTTGGGCGGCGCCGTATTGGTATTATTGGCGTACAAAAACTTGTCTTCGGCAGCCATCTCGCACAGGTTTTCGTCGTAGCTGATGCGGAAGGGGCCAAACGTCGTATTCTCGGGGTACCTGCCGTATCTTGTGTACATCGGAATACGGCGCATGACCTCGCCGGCAATAATTGCGCTGAGGGCCTTTTGCGGGGTATACGCCAGGTTCAGGTAATGCGTTTGCCAGCCCAGGTTATAGGGGGCCGTCATCAGCATATCGTAAGAAAACATAGCGGCGTATTGCGCCCCTACCGTTCGGAAAGTGCGGGCCATCGCCGGGTAGAGATAAGCGTTTTGCAGGTCGGGCGTATCAAATTCGTACACAATACGGCTGCGATCGGCCAGTTCGGGGTGGAGCATTGGCGTAAAATCGTCGACGGCGGGCAGGTAGTTGCCCTGCAGGGTGCGCCCGGAATTGAGCCCCGAAGGATACCAGCCGAAACTGACGCCGTCGATATTTGATTTTTTCAGCGGTTCCACCATCTTAAAATCCTGGCTGAGGTTGTGAAACAGCAGTTTTTTGCATCCTGTGCTTTTTACCGCTTTGATCAGGGCGTTGATATAAGCCACCGAACCGGCCACGTCATCGCTGTGGTGGTGGGGTTCGTTGATCATTTCAATAAAAAGAATAGCGGGCTCGTCCTTGAGCGCATTACCGGTATAGGGATTTACATGGTTGAGCAATTGCTTCAGGTAATTTTCCTGTGCCGCGATAGCGCGGGGGTTGGCGCCTAGTTCTGATTTTTTAAAATAATACGACAAGCCATGGGCGCTCACCGTATCGCGCATTGCGTCGGGCCATTTGGAATCGTATGTCACAATAGGACTCAGCAGCATATAAATGCCGCGTTGTCCGGCCTTATAGATCACATAATCCATCAGGTCGAGGTGGTCGTTGGCCACCAGATTGCCCAGGGAGTCGGAGTTTTCGTAGTCGCCCCAGAAGCTGAGGCGCAACGCGTCCCAGCCCATGCGGGCAAAATGGGTCATATCCTGATCGACGGCCTTTTTGCGGTCTTTGGTCACATAGCCGGCGGCGCGGTAATCGCAGGCCGAGGGCAGGCAATAATTGGCGCCGAAGAGGGCAACGGCCTGCTTGTCGTCTGACCAGCGAATGACGCCTTTGGCATCTTGGTAGACCGTGCGAAGTTTGACCGCCGGGGCCTGCGAAAAGCCGGCGAGCGAAAGGACCGTCAACAAAGCCGGAAGGAGTATCTTGAGCATAAATGTCGAATTTGAACAGGGTATCAAGATACGAATTTATTGCCGGATGAGGTGATGAAAAAACACACCGATGACTGTGCGACTTGCGACTCGTACTATCTTGGCTTGTTTAAGAGCATGTTTGGACATTCGTCAATTGACTTCGTCGAATCTTCGATTTGGCT